>CAYXMC010000096.1:0-6444 GCA_964466095.1 uncultured Methylophilaceae bacterium
CAAACCTTTCATCTATTCCGCTTCTCTAGAGAAGGGCTTCACACCAGCTAGTATTATTGAGGATGAACCGATTTCGCTTTCTGCAGCAGAAACGGGTAGCGGATCTTCCTGGGATCCGAAAAACTTCGATGGTAAGTACGAAGGCCCCATACGTATGCGTACCGCACTCACCAAATCAAAAAACATGGTCTCCATACGCATACTGCAAACCATAGGGGTGGATTACGCTCAAGACTACATTACCCGCTTTGGTTTCTCCGCCAAGGATCATCCGCCTTATCTGGCCATGGCATTGGGCGCAGGCTCGGTGACTCCGTGGCAAATGGCTGGTGCTTATGCTGTTTTTGCCAATGGTGGTTATCGCGTGAAGCCTTACCTTATCAGCAAAATCACAACCAGTGATGGCAAAATCATAGAACAGGCAAAATTCGATCAGGTCGGCGTCAACGCACAACGCGTGATTGATGGCCGCAATGCATTCCTCATGACATCCATGATGCAAGATGTTGCCAGAATCGGCACTGCAGCCAAGGCGAGACAGCTTGGCCGTTATGACCTTGCTGGCAAGACGGGCACCACCAACAATCAGATTGATGCCTGGTTTGCAGGTTTCAACCCCAAACAAGTTGCAATTGCATGGATAGGTTTCGATCAGCCAAAATCTCTGGGCAGTAATGAAACAGGTGGGCAAGCAGCCCTGCCAATCTGGATACGCTATATGGAAAGTGCGCTTAAAGGCTTACCTGATCTACCATACCCAGTACCAGAAGGCGTCAGTTCAATCAAGATAGACCCATTAACTGGCACTCGCGCTGGCGAAGACGAAAGTGGTGTTTATGAATATTTCTATCACGAGTATCCACCACCTGAGATTGAACAGGTGTTCACACCGATTCCTGGTTTTCCTTCAGCCAAGCCAGCTGAGGAGCCACGCGCCGATCAACTTTTCTAGGTAGGCAGTATGGCAAAAGACAACAGCGGAAAACAGCAGCAACAGCTAAGGCAACTGATTGCTCAACAGGCTGCGCGCATGATCGCGGAAGAAGGCATTTCCGATTACGCATTTGCCAAGCGCAAAGCTGCACGACAGCTTGGTGTGGTGGATAACCGCTGTTTGCCAGGCAATGCAGAGATTGAGCAAGAAGTTCGGGCTTATCAGGAAATCTATCTGGGCGAGGATCAGCCAGAGATGCTCAAATTACTACGCCAATCGGCTCTAGAAGCCATGCATTTGCTGGAGCAATTTGACCCCCATCTCGCAGGCTCCGTACTTGAAGGCACTGCTGGACGTTACGCAGATACAGATATTCATTTATTTGCCGATAGTGATAAAGACGTGGAGATTTTTCTGCTTAACCAGAAAATCCACTATGAATCCAGCGAACGCTCATATCGTTATGGTAACGAACGCCGCAAGGTTCCGGTATTTACCCTAGAAGGCCCGCATGGCAATGTGAGGCTCAGTGTATTTTCACCGGATGAAGCTCGCCAGCCACCGCGGAGCACTATTGGCAATGGGGTTGCGGCTAGAGCATCTACTCATGAAGTACAAGCACTGTTAGATTGATATGGAAGAAAATCACCTAGTCCCTGACCAGACAATTATCAGCCCATCACCTGATGACACTCGCTATCTGGTGACGCATAAGCTCGAAATTGTACGCATACTGCAAAGCCTCATAGATAAAGGCAATCTCGTAAGTGCATTCTTTAATAGCGGCAATGAGTTTCTGTTGACCGCAGTGCTACATATCGATGCCAAAGCTAACAAGGTCTACCTCGACTATAGCGCCAGCCAGAATATGAACAGCCGTATTCTGTTCAGCGACAAGATTATCTTCCTTTCCTCTCAGGAAGGCGTAAAAATCCAGTGGGCCAGCACACAGATCGAAAGCTGCACCTATGAAGGCTTTAATGCCTTTCAGATCGCGCTCCCCACCGAAGTCTTGAGATTGCAAAGACGTGAGTTCTACCGCCTGCCAACCCCTGTCATCAACCCAATCATGTGTTCCATTCCGCTTTCCAGCGATTTCACCATGCACGTGCCCATCAAGGACATCAGTGCAGGTGGCATTTGTATTGCATTGCAGGATACCGGCTACCCTATCGAGATCGGTAAGGAATATGCGGGCTGTAAATTTGAGCTCAAGGACATTGGCCTTGTGGAAAGCACCCTGCGCTTTCAAAGTGTATCTGAAACCACACTGAAAAATGGCAATAAATCTTTACGGGTCGGCTGCGAATTCGTCAATATGCGCGCCGGTACACAATCCATGGTGCAACGCTTTATCATGAGGTTGGAACGAGAACGCATCTCTAGATTGCTTTGACTTAAACACTCAATAAAAAAGCCCTGCGATGCAGGGCTTTTTTATTGAAAACTAAATCTAGTCGCGCAACCAACGGGCAATATCCATCGCATAATAAGTCAGCACTCCATCAGCCCCAGCACGCTTGAAACCCAGCATGGCTTCCAGCACACAGGCTTTCTCGTCCAGCCAGCCATTTTGTGCTGCCGCCTTTAGCATCGCGTATTCACCACTGACATGGTAGGCATAGGTCGGAACGCCAAATTCTTCTTTGACACGGCGCACGATGTCCAGATAAGGCATACCAGGCTTCACCATCACCATGTCGGCACCTTCTTCAATATCCAGCGCCACTTCCTTGATGGCTTCATCCGAATTAGCGGGATCCATCTGATAGTTGTATTTATTGCCCTTGCCAAGATTAGCAGATGAGCCAACCGCATCTCGGAACGGGCCATAGAAAGCAGAAGCGTACTTGGCGGAATAAGCCAGTATGCGAGTATAAATCTGGCCAGCCTCTTCCAGCGCATCTCGAATGGCCCCTATACGGCCATCCATCATGTCTGATGGCGCGACCACATCAGCGCCAGCAGCAGCATGACAAAGCGCCTGCTTCACCAGCACCTCCACAGTTTCATCATTCAGCACGTAACCGGTTTCATCAATCAGACCGTCTTGCCCATGCGTGGTGTATGGGTCCAAGGCCACATCAGTAATCACGCCGAGCTCGGGAAAAGCTGCTTTCAACGCCTTCACGGTACGTGGGACCAAGCCATCAGGGTTATAGGCTTCTGCTGCATCCAGGCTTTTGAACTCCTGCGGAACGACAGGGAAGATCGCTAGTGCTGGGATACCTAGCTTGACGCATTGAGCAGCGGTTTTCAGCAGGATATCTATGCTCTGGCGTTGCACACCGGGCATGGAAGCAACTTCCTCGATGCGATTCTCACCTTCCAGCACGAATACCGGATAGATCAAGTCGTTATTGGTCAGCACATTTTCGCGCATTAATCGGCGCGAAAACTCATCACGGCGCATACGGCGCGGACGAATTGCCAGAAACTGATTAGCCATGAAAGACCTTTCTCAACTCCACACCCGGGTCAGGCTGGCGCATGAAGGCCTCGCCAACCAAAAAAGTGTGGACATTGTTTTTGCGCATAAGGGCAACATCTTCCGGTGTAAAAATACCAGATTCTGTCACCACGATCTTGCCTGCGGGGATACGGGACAACAGACCCAGTGTTGTTTCCAGCGTAACATCAAAGGTACGCAGATTGCGGTTGTTGATGCCAAGCAATGAGGTTTCCAGCTGTAATGCCAAATCGAGCTCTTCGCCGTTGTGCACTTCGACCAGCACGGCCATACCCAGCTGGTGCGCGATAGATTCTAATTCCCGCATGGTCGCCAGATCCAGTGCAGCTGCAATCAGCAGGATACAATCTGCACCCATCGCTCGTGCTTCATACACTTGATATGGTGCAATCATGAAATCCTTGCGTAAGACAGGCAGATTACAGGCAGCACGCGCCTGTTTCAGATATTCAGCAGATCCTTGGAAAAATTGCTCATCAGTCAGCACAGACAAACAGGCGGCACCATTTGCAGCATAAGTCGAGGCAATCTCGGCTGGCTTGAAGTCGGCACGAATCACACCTTTTGATGGACTGGCCTTTTTGATCTCGGCAATCACTGCGGATTGGCCAGCAGCAATCTTGCTGCGTATGCTCCCGACAAAATCACGTGGGGCTGGCATAGACGCTGCAAGCTGTTTGATCTCTTCCAGTGAAATGCGGGCCTCAGCTGCAGCGACTTCTGTCGCCTTGACCGCCAGTATTTTGTTCAAAATATCGGACATATATTCTCTTCAAAAATCCTATTGATAGGTTTTGCCTTGATGGCGCAACCAGCCCGGCTCGTGACGACCTTGGGGGTCGTGATGCGTCCAATGAATCACGCCGCCTTTGGGGTTCCATTCGTATTCCCCGTTGAAAGCCACTTCGTCGCCAACTTGAAGATTGGCTATACGCGGCGCGAGGTCAATATTATGCGCCACCAGAACAGTGCCACCATAGGGCAACTGCAAAATGAATCGCTGGTGTCGTGCGCCCTGCTGGTCATCTGCTAATAGCTTGATTACCACACCAGATGCTTCTACCTGCAAATTGTTTTTTTGCAGATCAAACGCTTGCTTGATAAAACTATCACCCCTCAGCACCTCGGCAGCTTGGGCTGAAAATACCTCAGTCTGACTGTGCTTGAGGATTTCGCCCTGATAATTGAATGCGGTATAAACACCCGCAATCAGCAGAATCAGGATCAACTTCAACATGCGGCTTGCGATCTCGCTTTCAGCTGGTTCAGCTTCTCCAGAGCCAAGCCATTATCAATCACTGCAGCAGCTTTATTGATACCGGCTTGCAGCGTATCCGCCAGGCCTGCAACATAGATCGCAGCACCAGCATTCAACAATACGATGTCACGAGCGGCACCTTTCTCGCCACCCAGCACTGACAGAACCATGGCTTTGGATTCGTCCGCATTCTGTATACGGATACTCGCCAGATCATGCAAAGGCATATCAAACTGGGCAGGATTCAAGACATATTCAGTCAGCTTGCCGTCTTTCAGCTCTGCAACATAGGTGTCGCCAGTGAAAGAGATTTCATCCATACCATCAGCCCCGTGTACGACCATCACATGCTCACTACCCAGTTTTTGCAGCACACGTGCCAGCAAACTGGTCAGATCCTTGTGAAACACGCCCATCACCTGGCGTCTGGCACCAGCTGGGTTAGTCATAGGCCCGAGCAAATTGAACATGGTGCGTATCCCCAGCTCACGGCGTACAGGTGCAGCATGTTTCATGGCACTGTGATGGTTGGGCGCAAACATGAAACCGATACCGATGTCATCCACGCATTTAGCTACTTGCTCTGGCGTCTGGTTCACATTCACCCCCAGCGCCTCCAGCACATCAGCACTGCCACAGGTTGACGATACAGAACGCCCACCATGTTTAGCCACCTTGGCACCCGCTGCCGCAGCAACAAATGCGCAGGCAGTCGATACATTAAATGTCTGTATGCCATCACCGCCAGTACCGCAAGTGTCGATCAGGTGCGTAGTGTCATGAATCACTACCTTGGTTGAAAGCTCACGCATTACTTCAGCCGCAGCGGCGATCTCGTCAACTGTTTCACCTTTCATGCGCAGCCCCATCAGCAGGCTGGATATCTGAACCCCAGTCAACTCACCTGCCATCATCATGCGCATGATGGCCAGCATCTCAGCGTGAGTAAAATCCCTGCGATCCAGCAAATATTGCAGTGCTTGTTTAAATGACATTTCCATCAATAAGCCTTCAGGAAATTATCCAGCAGCTCATGGCCGTATTCGGTCAATATAGATTCTGGGTGGAACTGCACCCCTTCTACCGGCAGAGTCTTGTGACGCACACCCATGATCTCACCATCTTCAGTCCATGCCGTGATTTCCAGACAATCAGGAATCGTCTCACGCTCAATCACAAGTGAATGGTAGCGAGTCGCTGTGTAAGGGTTGGGCAGATCTTTGAACACGCCCACGCTCTTATGGTGTATCTGTGAGGTCTTGCCATGCATCAATTGCTTGGCATGCACAATTTTGCCGCCAAAAGCCTGACCTATGCTCTGGTGACCGAGGCAAACACCTAACAAAGGAATTTTGCCCGCAAACTCATGAATCAGCGGCACCGAGATACCTGCCTCATTCGGGGTACATGGACCGGGAGAAATCACGATATGGCGGGGATTCAGCTGAGCCACAGTTTTCAGGTCAATCTCGTCATTACGGTACACACGAACATCCTGCCCCAGCTCACCTAGGTATTGGACCAAGTTATAGGTGAAGGAGTCGTAGTTATCGATCATCAATAGCATTTTCTTACTCCTTACCTTCTGCACTAAGACCAGTATCCAAACCGGCCAGCACCATCTCTGCTGCGCGTATCACTGCACGCGCCTTGTTCTGGGTTTCCATCCATTCACTTTCAGGCACTGAATCTGCAACGATACCGGCACCCGCCTGCACATAAAGGGTGTTGTCCTTGATCACACCGGTTCTAATAGCAATCGCCACATCCATATCACCATTA
>CAYXMC010000097.1:0-6415 GCA_964466095.1 uncultured Methylophilaceae bacterium
AAAAATGAAAAAGCTATTCCTGAATTTGATTACAGCCAGTTTTATACTGTTCACCAGTCAGGCGTGGGCTGAGCCGAAGTTGACAGTCTACAGCGCTGCTAGCCTGACCAATGTGCTATCAGAAATCACGGCAAATTATGAAAAGGCAAAAAACATAAAGGTAGTAAATTCTTTCGCGGCCTCATCTTCACTTGCAAAACAGATAGAGAATGGTGCGCCTGCTGACATCTTTATCTCTGCGGATAACAAATGGATGAACTATCTCCAAGACAAGAAGAAGATCCAATCAGCTAGCCGGCAATCATTACTGGCAAACCGCTTGGTGTTGATTGCTCCCAAGGGCAAGGCTTTTACTGTGGATTTCAGCAAGCCGGGTGAGCTGGTCAAGGCATTTGATGGCAGATTTTGCATGGGTGATCTTGAATCTGTGCCGGCAGGTATTTATGGCAAGCAGTCATTGGTATCATTGAACTGGTGGGATACCATCAAAAGCCGGATTGTCGGGACACAAGACGTGCGGGCTGCCTTGGTCTTTGTCGAGCGTGGCGAATGTGCGGCTGGTATTGTCTATGAGACTGACGCCAAAATTTCCAGCAAGGTTGATCTGGTTGGCGTGTTTCCTGAAGCATCACATGACCCAATTGTCTACCCAGTCGCATTAACAGCAGGGGCGCAGGCGGCGGCAAATGATTTGCTGGATTACATCACTTCAGCTGAGTCTGCGGTGATCTTTGCCAGATACGGATTTACTGTCATCAATAAAAAATAAATCGCATGAATTTAGTGGAACTTACTCCAGCAGAAATCGCTGCGCTAGCCTTGTCTCTCAAAGTGGCTTTGTGGTGCACGGCGATCTCCATTATTCCCGGACTTTTTGTCGCTTGGCTGCTGGCGCGCAAATCGTTTATAGGCAAGTCTCTACTTGATAGTCTGGTGCATTTGCCTTTGGTTCTGCCGCCAGTGGTTCCTGGTTTTCTGTTATTGATATTGTTAGGTTCGCAGGGCGTGCTTGGACGCTGGCTTCAGGAGAGCTTTGGTATTACCGTAGCTTTTACATGGCTGGGTGCTGTAGTGGCTTCTGCTGTGATGGCGTTTCCCTTGATGGTACGGTCTGCGCGACTTGGCTTTAGCCAGATCGATAAAAAACTGGAAGCCGCAGCGCAATCGCTAGGAGCACATCCGCTATGGGTATTTCTGACGATAAGTCTGCCTTTGGCTTTGCCGGGTATTATGACAGGCCTGATTCTGGCATTCAGCCGTAGTCTGGGCGAATTTGGCGCCACGATTACTTTTGTTGGCAATATCGAAGGCGAGACCCGAACATTACCATTAGCTATCTATACCTACACCCAAGTGCCGGGTGGTGATGAGCCTGCCATGCGACTTGTGATACTCAGCATGTTGCTAGCTTTTGCTACATTGTTTCTCAGTAACTTGCTTGAGCGCCGTGCACTCAGGCGTATAGGGCAACAGCAAGATGATTGAGTTTGATTTCAGACATCGTCAGGGCGACTTCTTGCTCAATGCCACAGCTAGACTGGTGCAGCCTGTAGTCGGCTTATTCGGCCCTTCTGGTGCAGGTAAAAGTACTTTATTCAATATGATCGCTGGATTGCAGACCCCTGATAGTGGGCGTCTGCTGGTTGATGGCGATTGCTTGTTTGATAGCGAAACTGGCGTGAATATACCATTACACCAACGGCGTATAGGGGTGGTTTTTCAGGAAAGCCGTTTGTTTCCGCACTTGCGAGTAGTGGATAACCTTGTATATGGGTACCGCTTGCTCAAGCCTGCCCAGCGCCAATTCAACCCCGAGCATATTGTAGAACTGTTGGAGATTGGTCATTTATTGGAACATCGTCCGTACCAACTTTCGGGCGGAGAAAAGCAACGAGTCGCTATTGGTCGTGCACTGCTCAGTTCACCTCGCCTTTTGCTGCTGGATGAGCCTTTGGCCTCGCTAGATGTACGCCTGAAGAACCAGATATTGCCTTTCTTGCGTCGGGTGAAGGAAGAAATCCGTATTCCTATGCTGTATGTCAGCCATGCCATAGATGAGCTCTTATACTTGACCACTTACCTTGCCATGATGGATAAAGGGGAGTTGTTGGCAGCCGGGACTTTTCACGACATTATGCAGAATCAACAGCTATTGGGGCTGGCGCACAGTCTGGGATTGGAGAATGTTTTGCATGTGCGATTGCAGGAAACCGGTACGCCGACATTCACACTAGCTTTGCTAGGTGATCAGGAGATTTCGATTCCTGAAGTATCGCAAACGGCAAACGAACAGATATCCATTTCAATTGCTGCCAGCAATATTGCCTTGGCTACTCTGAAAGTTGAGGGAACGACTATACAGAATCAACTGACTGGCGTAGTCAGCACAGTTAATCAGATTGGCAACCGTGTGCTGGTGACGGTGGATGTTGAAGGGTACGACTTGATTGCAGAAGTGACACTCAAGGCTATGGAGGCATTGAACATTATCGTAGGCCGCCCAGTGTACTGTTTAATCAAGACCCAGAGCATCAGGCCACTTGTCCCCAGAATCAGCGATTAATAAGCCGATTTGCGATGGATATCACCTGCTGGTTTCAGATCAAATGCGATACATATGCGCTCTTCATCTGAACTGAATGGAATGGTGCGGTGAAACAGAGATGATGGGAATAGCACGATATCCCCTACATTTGGTGTTACCTTGCCTACAGGAAAATTATTGTGCTTTTGCGGGTAGTTGTCGCCATGCGTCCCATATTCAAAACAGCCTTCATCCGGATGCTGTTTTTTTGTTGGCATTGCCAGATAGACGGCGCCACTAATCCAGCCAATCTCATGAATATGTGAATCCAGATGGCCGCCCTGGCGCATTTTTACATACCATGAACTGGTGAATTCCAGTTCTTCAGGGAAAGACTGAATCAGAGCACAGTCTGCCCCGGAGAATTTGTTTCTGTAATTAATGAACTCCTGTTTCACCAGTTCGGCTAGTTTTCTGAAAGAAGCCTCAGGCCGTTTGAATAGATTGCCTGCCGATTGTTTACCATTGTGCAGCATGCCTTGTACCCGTTCGGCGATTTCCGCATTCTCTATGTCGTGTAGCAATTGCTGCAGCAAAGCGCTATTTGCTTCTGCCAACTCGGGAATCGCATGCTGATAAACAAAATCGAGACCGTTTTTACAGAAGTTGTAAGGGTCCTCTGTGCCAAAGTTCAGGGAGTAGTGCGTGGACAGTGTGGCAAGGAAAGGTGCTGTATGTGGGCCGGCCGCAATGATGCTGTCCAGCTTGGTTTTGAACTCTTCAAAACGCTCAGCCTTGTATAGGCAGTACATGCTACGTTCCTGCCAATCGTCCAGTTGTGAGCGTTCGAAGTAGGGAATAGCTTCACCGTACTTTTTGGCCAAGTACAAGAACTCTGCCATGTTGTAATTGGCGTTCGGGTGATTGGGGTTGATTGCCAAAGCGTCTTGATAGCTTTTCACGGCCAGATCCATATTGCCCTGATCTCGCAGTGTTTCTCCCAAGTTGCTATGGGCATCTGCATAGTTGGGAAATAGACGAATTGCCTCTCGATAGCTGGCGATAGATTCGTCCAGCTTGCCCTGATCGCGGAGCGCCGTACCTAGGTTGAAATGTCCACGAGCATCGCCCGGATTGATGCTTAGGCCTTTGCGGTAGCTGGCAGTGGCTTCTTCCAGTTTGCCCTGACGCTGCAGTACGGTGCCGAGATTGCCGTATGCTTCAAAGAATCGAGGTTGCAGACCGATTGCCTTGCGATAGCTGGCGGCCGCCTCATCCAGTCGCCCTACATTGCTCAAAGCGATTCCCAGATTGAAATGGAGATCGGGCATATTGGGCTGCAAGTTTAGCGCCTTGCGATAACTTTCTATGGCTTCACTCACCTTGCCTTGTCCATCGAGTGCAATTCCCAGAACATTGTGCAAGATAAAAGTCGAGGGGTAGCGCTGCAAGAGATTTTTGGCAAGGGATTCGGCCTCCGCCAGCCGCCCTGAGTTGAGGAAATTAAGCAAAGGCTGCACTTCGTGCTGCCCCGGTTGGCGTGTTTGCTGGAATGGATTGGCCATGATCAGTATCTTGCAGATAAATGAAAAGGCATTTTAGAGAAAGCCAAAGGGAAAGTCAGCTTTGTCCTGACTTGATTAACTGCGCTTGCGATAGAGTCTGAAACTTTCTCGGCGGTCGGCAGGGCGTTTGCCATGCCAGATCAGTTTCCAGTCTTTGCCTGGCATTACTTTTTCACGGCCTCGTTCGTCCTGTATCAGATAAAGGTCGCACGACAGGCGCTGAGTAGTCTCCATAGGATGCACACGCAGGTCAGTATAGTAATCAAGTAAGGCCTCCTGAGCATTGCCCAGATTATTCGAATTGATACAACTGTAGCGTGCAGGCATGGCTTTTTTCATGCTGAGCATAACGCTCTTGTAGCTCTTGGCTGAATCTACAAAAGGCAACCACAATGTCATCAGAAGACTCCATGCCATGGTGATGCCTACTGCCCAGTCAGTGACTGCAGCGCGGTTGGAGCGCTTGGCGTTGATGGTTACAGCCCAAATCAGACTGACTATGATGGCTAGTGTAAACCCTAATAGGTTGAACTGAGCTTCTTTTAGACCAGACAGTATGTGCATGCGCTCAGCAAGCTTTAGCGGCCAATCCGTCATCATGGCAATCCAGCCTAGCCAGATCAGTAAGCCCATCATGCCAAAAAGTATCAGACCAAACCAGTTAAGCAGACCGGCTGCACCACGCTTGAGTGTCTCTACGCTACCGCCTGCCAGCACCGCCAGTGGTAGCAATAATGGCAAGCCATGAATTTCGCTGTTGGGTGCGCCCAGGCCGATTAACAGTAGACTGACAACGAAGAATGTGCTGATAAGCTGCAGTTTTGGCTTGCTCAATATATTGCTGCGATAACGCCATATTCCCCAGAGCGCTATAGGCAGTGAGGGCCAGGCAAACCAAGCCAGTGTCCGGAAGAAGTAAAAATGATTGGTTTTGTTGAATGCCTGAATACTGGTTTGCCACCAGTCTAGGAATGCGGATTTTTCATAGACGAAGGCGAGCAAGGGCCAAGTCAGCAGCCATGGCAGGGAAGCGACCAAAGCCAAAGCAAGTACGATCGCATAGCTTCTGGTGCGCCAGACCGGGAATGCCAAGGGAAGTATCAGTGCGCTCGTTAGCACGATAGCAGCGGCAACCAAGCCGGTTGAAAGGAAAGCGATGCCAAGGCCACTGCCGAGCAAGACGCTGGCACGGAATGGGCGACGTTTTGCCAGTGCCAGTGCGTAAAAGCCCATTGTGACGCCGGTTAGCGCTGATACTTCAGGCATTAGCAAATGCGCAGTGACGATCAGCCCCAAAGAGCCCAGAAATATGAAGGTGGTCTGCCGTCCAACACCTATGCCCCAAAGTTCGCGACCTGTCATGCCCACCAGCATCAATGTGATGGCCATCCAGAGGCCGCTGACCAGCCGTGCAGCATCGTGTATGGGAATCCACGCTCCCAGAACTTTAGCCATACCGGCGGCACTGAGATAGTAGAGAGGAGGGCTGTCTATGTTTGATTCGCCAACAGCTATGGGAGCAAGCAGGCTGCCTCCGTCAAGCATGGATTTGATGATGCTAATGGCTTGCGACTCATTGGGTTTCCATGGCTCGTGGCCAATCAGACCGAGACATATCCATACTGCACATAAAAGAATCAGTAGGCGATTTTTCACACTTTCGCCGATTCTAGCGCGCGGGGTGGAGAGATTACCCTGCCAGTCGTGATCTATTTCAAAAGCCATCTAGGTCATTACCTGCTGAATATATGCCTGTATTTTATCGGTTGGATCGTGAATGTGCGCTATAAAAACAAAAAGGCAGCGCGGGCTGCCTTTTTGCAAGTCATTTCTGGCTTGATTACATGCCGTACTTTTGACGGAATTTTTCAACGCGACCAGCGGTATCAACGATCTTTTGCTTACCGGTGTAGAAAGGATGGCATTGTGAGCAAACTTCAATGTTCATATCTTTACCAGCGGTAGAGCGGGTTTTGAACTTGTTACCACAGCTGCATGAAACAGTAATTTCAGGGTAGTTCGGATGAATTTCGGCCTTCATGGCAGTTCTCTTTCAAAATCTTTTTCGCGAAAGGGCGTGATTATCAATCAAATTATGGAATTAAGCAACTATTAACCGCGACGCATACTGTCAAAAAAGTCGCTGTTATTTTTTGTGGCCTTAAGTTTATCCAGCAGGAATTCCATCGCCTCAAGGTCATCCATAGGATATAGGAGTTTGCGCAGTACCCAGATTTTTTGCAGGATATCTTTCTCGATCAGTAATTCTTCGCGGCGTGTGCCGGACTTATTGACGTTGATGGCGGGGTATTGGCGTTTCTCGGCC
>CAYXMC010000098.1:0-6357 GCA_964466095.1 uncultured Methylophilaceae bacterium
GCCGCTTCTTCAGCTATATTTCACTGTTTACTTTCTCCATGCTGATGCTAGTCATGAGCAACAACTTCATGCAGCTGTTCTTTGGCTGGGAAGCTGTTGGCTTGGTTTCCTATTTGCTGATTGGTTTCTGGTATACCAGACCTACCGCTATCTATGCCAATCTGAAGGCGTTTCTTGTGAATCGTGTTGGTGACTTCGGCTTCCTGCTGGGTATTGGTATGGTCCTTTATTATTTTGGCAGCCTTGATTACGCCGCTGTTTTTGCTGTCGCGCCAAGGTTTGCAGATACCGTTGTGACCATTATTCCGGGTACACAATGGTCACTGCTGACAGTAACCTGTATTTTGCTGTTTATCGGTGCGATGGGAAAGTCTGCGCAAGTGCCATTGCATGTTTGGCTACCAGATTCTATGGAAGGTCCAACCCCGATCTCTGCGCTGATTCACGCTGCAACCATGGTGACGGCGGGTATCTTCATGGTGGCACGGATGTCACCGTTATTTGAACTATCTACTACTGCATTGTCCACCGTGATGGTGATTGGTGCTATTACTGCCTTGTTCATGGGTTTTCTTGGCATTATCCAGAACGACATCAAGCGAGTCGTGGCTTATTCCACACTTTCTCAACTTGGGTACATGACGGTTGCACTTGGGGCATCTGCCTACTCCGTGGCAATCTTTCACTTGATGACTCACGCCTTCTTCAAGGCCTTGTTGTTCCTTGCTGCCGGTTCAGTCATCATGGGTATGCACCATGATCAGGATATCCGCAATATGGGCGGCCTGCGCAAATACATGCCGGTTACCTGGATTACCTCGCTAATCGGCTCGCTTGCTTTGATTGGTACTCCACTGCTCTCTGGATTTTATTCCAAGGATTCCATCATTGAGGCCGCTGCACTCTCCCATATTCCAGGTAGCGGCTTTGCATACTTTGCTGTATTGGCTGGTGTGTTTGTGACTGCCTTCTATTCTTTCCGCATGTATTTCCTTGTTTTTCACGGCAAAGAGCGCTGGATGGAAAAACATGACGACCATCATCATGATGCACACACGGATGACGATCACGATCATCATCATGGACTGGGCCCGGATGACAAGCCACATGAGTCTCCATGGGTGGTCACAGTGCCTCTGATTGCTCTGGCGATTCCTTCACTTGCCGTAGGTTACATCGCTATTGAACCTATGCTGTTTGGCGATTTCTTTCATGGCGTGATTTATGTCAATAGTGAAGCACACCCCGTGATGCACGAACTGGCACATCACTTCCATGGCGCTGGTGCCATGGCACTACATGCCTTGACGACATTGCCTTTCTGGTTTGCTTTCTCTGGAGTGGCATTATCCTGGTTTTTCTACATGAAACGTCCGGATATCCCGGCAGCAATCAAACAGAAGTGCATCGTGATTTTCAATATTCTTGAAAACAAATACGGCTTTGATGCCTTTAATGAAAAGGTATTTGCGGGCGGTTCAAGATTTGCTGGCGGCAAGTTATGGCAAGTCGGTGATGTGAAACTGATTGATGGCATCATGGTGAATGGCACTGCCAGGCTGGTAGGCAAGATTTCAGGCGTGATACGTCATCTGCAGTCCGGCCTGATTTATCACTACGCATTTGCCATGATTATTGGTGCGTTCTTACTATTAACCCTGTTTATGAAAGTTTAGTCAGTGGATTTGCCGATTCTAAGTTTATCCATCTGGGTGCCCATCATTGCAGGCATCCTGGTGCTGTTCACCGGTAATGATAAAAACGCCGCTGCCGCGCGCTGGCTGGCATTGCTCGGAAGTATTGCTGGCTTTGCGGTGACCATTCCACTGCTGACACATTTCAATTATGCCGATGGCGGGTTTCAGTTCCAGGAAGGTTTCCGCTGGATACCCTCATTCAATATCAACTATCACTTGGGGGCTGATGGTATTGCGATCCCGTTGATATTACTAACCAGCTTTACTACCGTGATAGTAGTGATAGCGGGGTGGGAGGTGATAGAGAAGCGCGTTGCTCAATACAATGCGGCATTTCTGATCATGTCTGGCCTTATGATTGGTGTGTTTAGTGCGCTTGACGCGATTCTTTACTATGTATTCTGGGAAGCGATGCTGATCCCGATGTTTTTGGTCATCGGTATCTGGGGCGGCCCTAACCGGGTTTACGCAACTATCAAGTTCTTCCTTTACACATTGCTTGGATCACTGTTGATGCTGGTGGCATTTATTTACCTCTATCACCAGAGTAATAGTTTTGAGCTGGTGGATTACTACCAGATGCCATTGCCATTACATGTGCAGATTCTTATCTTCATTGCATTTTTCATGGCCTTTGCTGTCAAGGTGCCGATGTGGCCTGTTCACACTTGGTTGCCAGACGCACACGTGGAAGCGCCAACAGGTGGTTCTGTTGTGCTGGCGGCGATCGCGCTTAAGCTCGGCGGTTATAGCTTCCTGCGCTTTGCCATGCCGATAGCGCCAGATGCAGCACATTACCTTTCAGGCTTCATGATTGCGCTATCACTCATCGCAGTGGTTTATATCGCATTAGTAGCGCTGGTTCAGCAGGACATGAAAAAGTTGATCGCATATTCCTCCATCTCACACATGGGCTTTGTGACTTTGGGCTTCTTCCTGTTCAGCCAACTTGGCCTGGAAGGCGCGATTGTGCAGATGATCTCCCACGGGTTTATTTCCAGTGCGATGTTCCTATCAGTAGGCGTACTTTATGACCGTGTTCACTCCCGTCAGATATCTGCCTACGGTGGTGTGGTCAATACCATGCCTATGTTTGCTGCCTTTGCAGTACTTTTTGCCATGGCCAATGCAGGCTTGCCAGGCACCTCAGGTTTTGTCGGTGAGTTCATGGTCATTCTGGCGGCGCTACAGAGCAATTTCTGGTATGCCTTTCTGGCGGCGACCACTCTGATTTTTGGTGCGGCTTATACGTTATGGATGGTAAAACGTGTGTTCTTCGGTGATGTTGCGAATTCACATGTAGCTGAATTGCAGGACCTGAACAAACGTGAATTCCTGATATTAGCCATATTGGCATTGCTTGTTATTGGCTTCGGCGTTTATCCGGCGCCTATCACCGAAATGACCAATGCCAGCGTGACTGAATTACTGGCACATATGGCACAGAGTAAAATACCGGCCGGTCTTTAGGCCGAAACGCATAAACTTGGAAAATTAGAATGATGAATGGCATCCAAACCGACTTGATGGCAGCACTACCGGAGATATTCGTACTCTCCATGGCCATGTTTATCCTGTTGTTGGACTTATTCCTCAAGCCTTCAAGCCGAATTGCGATCTATATTTTTTCACAAATTACTTTGCTTGGTGCTGCTTTTATCACTATCAGCACACATATTCCGAATGTGGTTGGCTATGCTTTCAGTGGTATGTTCGTCGACGATACGCTGGCGGACACGCTGAAACTCATGATTTACCTGAGCACATCGCTCACACTGGTTTATACCCGCAGCTATATCAGTTTGCGCGGCATGTTCCGCGGTGAGTTCTATGCTTTGGTCATGTTTGCGATGCTGGGCATGATGATCATGGTTTCCGGTCAACATTTCCTCACACTTTACATGGGGCTTGAGCTGTTATCTTTGAGCCTTTATGCACTGGTGGCATTAGACAGGGACAATACTCGGGCAACTGAGGCAGCCATGAAGTATTTTGTACTCGGTGCACTGGCTTCTGGCATGTTGCTGTATGGCATGTCCATGCTTTACGGTGCAACCGGCAGTCTAAATATTGCCGAGGTATCTAGTGCACTGCTCAATGGTGTACAGGATAAACCAGTACTGGTCTTGGGTTTGGTGTTTATTGTGGCAGGTCTTGCCTTTAAGTTGGGCGCGGTACCATTCCAGATGTGGGTGCCAGATGTCTATGAAGGCTCCCCAACTGCTGTGACGCTGTTCATCGGCTCTGTTACCAAGTTGGCCGCTTTTGCTTTCATGATGCGCCTCTTGGTGCAGGGGCTTTATGTGCTCGCAATTGACTGGCAGGGCATGCTCATCATCATGGCGGTACTGTCTATCATCATTGGCAACATTACCGCGATCGCACAAACTAATCTCAAACGCATGCTGGCTTACTCCACTATTTCGCATGTGGGCTTCCTGCTATTTGGTTTTCTCAGTGTCAGCATCAATGGCTATGCTTCTGCTATGTTCTACATTTCATCCTATGTGCTGATGACACTTGCTGGTTTCGGCATTATCTTGCTACTGAGCCGCAAGGGCTTTGAAGCTGAGAATCTGGATGATCTTAAAGGCCTGAATCAGCGTAGCCCATGGTTTGCATTCATGATGCTGATTACTATGTTTTCCATGGCCGGTGTGCCGCCCACGTTGGGTTTTTATGCCAAGTTCGCGGTGCTTCAAGCCGCACTGCAAGCAGGTTTTGTCTGGCTAGTGGTATTTGCCGTGCTGATGGCTGTGATTGGTGCTTTCTACTATCTGCGTATCGTCAAGCTCATGTATTTTGATGAGCCGCAAGATAATGCGCCGATTGATGCACCGGCCGATATGAACATGGTATTGAGCGTGAATGCAACGGGCTTGCTCTTGCTTGGTTTGTTGCCACAGCGCCTGATGGATATCTGCGCCATCGCAATTACCCATAGCATGCAATAATGACCAATACCGTTTTACTTTTGCTGGCCTTGCTGGCAGCTAATGTGCCATGGTTCTCTGAGCGTCTTTTTTATGTGTTGCCCCTGAAGCAGGCAAAAAAATCAGTTGTTTGGTGCTTGTTTGAACTCGTTGTCCTTTATTTTATGATGGGAGGCATTTCCCGCTATGCCGAGAATGCCACGATGGTGCAAGTGGCACCACAAAACTGGGAGTTCTATGCTGTGACAGCCTGCCTGTTTCTGGTATTTGCCTTCCCCGGTTTCATCTATCGCTTTTTCTGGAAAAAGTAAGAAATGTTGGCATGAGTCAGGACGACGACCTCATCGAAACCCCGCTTAGTTCGGAAGTCGTTTTTAAGGGTAACCTCCTGCATGTTCAGCGCGATCTTGCCGGCTTGCCTAATGGCAACCAATCCTACCGTGAATATGTGTTGCACCCAGGTGCAGTGCTTATCATCCCAGTCTTGGATAATGGCAAACTTTTGCTGGAAAGACAGTTCCGTTATCCATTACAGCAAGTTTTTATCGAGTTGCCTGCCGGTAAGATAGACCCCCACGAAGGGCATCTGCTGACAGGTCAGCGCGAGTTGCTGGAAGAAACTGGTTATACAGCAACAGAATGGCGTTATCTGGGTGCGCAACATCCATGTATTGGCTATTCAAACGAAATCATCCATATATATCTTGCTCGCGGCTTAACTGCCGGTCGTCATCAGCGCGATGAAGATGAAGCCTTACAATTGTTCGAGGCAACGCTAGGCGATTGTCTGGAATTGGTCCGGCGCGGTGAAATCACAGATGGTAAAACTATCATTGCCCTGTTCTGGGCAGAAAAAGTCTTGCAAGGCGCATGGCCCATCGAGTTCTGATTGCTGGTTGTGGAGATCTTGGCAATGCAGTTGCAGAGCGCTTGCTAGATCGGGGATTTGAGGTTAGTGGCTTACGCCGTTCCATACCAACCATAACTCGGCGCTATCAATTGATAGCTGCCGATGTGACCAATCCTGCAAGTTTGCATGAAGTCGCTAGTCTGGCACCGGAGGTACTGATCTATAGTGTGGCGGCAACTGAGCAGAGTGATGAAAACTATCGACTTCAGTATGTCCAAGGCCTGTCTAATATATTGCAGGCCCTGGCAGGGGTGACTACGTTAAAACACGTATTTTTTGTTTCTAGTACACGTGTCTACGGCCAGCAGACCGAAGAAATTCTCGATGAGTCTGTCATTCCGAAACCTGCTGATTTTGGTGGTGAACGCCTGCTTGAAGCGGAAAGATTGCTCTTGTCATTGCATATTCCTGCAACTGTTTTACGGTTATCCGGGATATATGGACCGGGTAGAACCCGCATGTTACGTCTTGCTCAAGTGCCTGGGAGTTGGCCTGAAGTGAATGTATGGACAAATCGTATACACCGTGATGATGCGGCTGGTTTTATTACCTGTCTCGCGCAGCAGGTGTTGCAGGGTGTGCCAGTGCAGCCTTGCTATATTGTGAGTGATAGCTTGCCAGTCGCCCAGTATGAAGTGTTGAGTTGGTTGGCTAGGCAAATGGGCGTGGAGGCCAACCTTGCATCAAGGGCGGTGTCTGGAGGTAAACGATTGAGTAACCACTTGATGCTGGCAAGCGGGTATGTACTGCAATATCCAGATTACCGCAGTGGCTATGCCACTTTACTGACTTGATGAATGGGTGCGTATCAAGTCCA
>CAYXMC010000099.1:0-2311 GCA_964466095.1 uncultured Methylophilaceae bacterium
CGAAACCCCTTGCCGCTACTGGTCACGGTCACAGTCTGACCTTGCTGAACAGCGGGTGGAATACGTAGCATTTCCTGACGCAATACTGTGCCTGCAGTCAGCGAAATCTTGACGGTTCGGCCGATTACCTGATTGGCATCGGTGTAGATACCGGGAGGCAGGCGCGACAGATCACCTTTCTGAAATACCACATCTGATGCAGCCACCACTTGCCCTTGTGCCAATGGAGTTGCCGCAACCAGATAATCAGCCATCACGCTGACATTTGCCTGCACATAAATAGTCCACGGCACCGGGTTATTACAACGCACACCAACTGAGGTCTTGCCCCAGGCACGACTGCCGGCAGGCATGAACACCTCCATAGTCGGGCATGCATTCAGTTTGAGTGTCGGGTCTATCGGATTGATGCTGATTTCGACCTTGCCCGGAGCGCCCATGCTCTGGGTAGTCAGATATTCGCGGATCTTCTGGCGGACATTATCCAGATCCTGACGAGTACTGGCAGGGGCTACTTCTGCATAGCTATTGGAATAAGCGGTAAACAGCAGCAAGCCAGTTGCCATCAGCAACCAGGTCATGCCGCGATTCTGGTAAGTATTGTTCATATCCAAACCTCATGCCAAAGAGAGAATCTCAACATGCATTTTACGAACCGGCCCAAAGATTGATTGCAGAAAAAGGCCGGTAATTCCCCCTTTAATCTGTCAATCGCAGATAGACAGGGCGGCCTAAACTTCTCCATAAGCCATAACGGCATTTGAAAATTTTTCTTGAGGGTATGGAAGGACAACACCATGAACAAACTGGATGCAGCATTTAGTTTTCATGAGTCGGCTCTGAGAATCCGGGCACAACGTCAGGAACTGCTGGCAGCGAATATCGCCAATGCAGACACGCCGAACTACAAGGCTCGCGACATGGACTTTGCCGCTGCGCTGAAGAACGCGCTGGCCGGCACTCCGGGTAGTGGCGTAACGCCAGTTACCACATCTCCTCAGCATATCGCCGGTGATAACAGCATACCGAGTTCCCCAAGCAAACCGGGCGATATTCAATACCGCGGCGTCATACAGGGCAGCGTGGACGGCAATACGGTGGACATGGATGTAGAACGTAACCAGTTCACTGACAACGCTATCCGCTATGAAGCAAGCCTGACCATGATCAACGGCCAGATCAAAAAGATGCTGGCAGCGATTCAAGGCCAGTAGCCAGTTAAAAGGAGAGCACCATGGCATCACTATTTAATGTATTCAATATCTCCGGCTCTGCCATGAGCGCGCAATCACAGCGCCTGAATGCCGTAGCCAGCAATCTTGCCAATGCCGATAGCGCGGTGAGCGCAAATGGCCAGCCATATAAAGCCAAGCAAGTAGTATTCAGCGCAATTGCTTCAGGCTCGCCCGACGTCAATGCAGTGAAGGTGGAAAAAGTGATTGAAGATTCCGCCCCTGCCAAGATGGTGTACGACCCGAAAAACCCATTGGCTAATGAGCAGGGCTATGTGGCCATGCCTAATGTCAACGTCACCGAGGAGATGGTCAACATGATCTCCGCCTCGCGTGCATACCAAAACAATGTGGAAACCATGAATGCAGCCAAGTCCATGTTGCTGAAAACGCTTTCCATCGGCCAATCCTGATTTTGAAAAGGACTCCACATGACTACCGTACAAACCCAGCAAGTCTCCAATAATTTGTTGCAGGCAATGAATGGCAACAAGTCTGCTGCCAGTGCCGCGCAAGAAGCGCAAGACAGATTCATGACCTTACTGGTTACGCAGATGAAGAATCAGGACCCGCTCAACCCCATGGACAACGCACAGATGACCAGCCAATTGGCACAGCTTTCCACCGTCACCGGGATCGACAAACTGAATACCACGCTTGAATCCCTGATCAGTAGCGTTCAATCCAGCCAGTCTTATCAGGCTTCAAGCATGATAGGCCATACCGTCATGGTACAAGGCAACAGCTTCAACCTCGCTGAAAGTCAGGGCGTATTCGCGATTGACCTGCCATCACGCGCGGACAAAGTGACTGTGACCATCAAGGACAGCGCTGGCCGCACCGTCAAGGAAATGGAACTGGGCGCACAAGCAGCAGGTACCACACCCGTGGTATGGAACGGTTTAAACAATGCCGGCACTGCTGTCGCTGACGGTCTCTACAAATATGAAATCAAGGCAGTAGCAGGCGGCAAGGCCATTGAAGCCGGCAGCCTCACTTATGCAGGGGTAAACAGCATTTCCAGCGAGGGCGGCAGTATCAAGCTACATCTGGATAACGGCATGAGCATCGCTACGACT
>CAYXMC010000099.1:2321-6351 GCA_964466095.1 uncultured Methylophilaceae bacterium
AACAGATTCTTTAATGATTAGTGAATTTTTCTCCAGGAGAACATCATGAGTTTTCAACAAGGTTTAAGTGGTCTGAATGCAGCTTCCAAAAGTCTGGAAGTGATAGGCAACAACGTATCCAACGCCAATACCGTAGGTTTCAAGCAATCGATTGCCAAGTTTTCCGATGTGTTCGCCAGCTCACTGAATGGCAGTGGCGGCTCACAGATTGGTATCGGTACCAAGATCGCGCAAATCCAGCAGGTATTCACCCAGGGCAATATCACCAGCACCAATAACCCACTGGATGTGGCGATTAATGGCAGCGGCTTTTTTCGCTTGAGCGACAGCGGCACCATCACTTATTCCCGCAACGGCCAGTTCCAGCTCGACAAGTTCGGCTATATCGTCAACTCCGATGGCAAGCGTCTGACTGGTTATCCTGCAGATGAGAATGGCGTTCTCAGCACAGGTGGTGCCACTGACATTAATATCCGCACCAATGATTTGCCACCGAACGCAACAGAAGAGGTTTCCGGCACATTAAACCTGGATTCACGTAACACAGATCTGGTTTCTGCATCCTTCGACCCTAATGACCCAACGACTTACCATCACTCTACCTCCATTAATGTGTTTGATAGTCTGGGTAACAGCCACACCCTGCAGTCTTTCTTTGTAAAAACCTCAGCCGGCAATTGGGATATGTTCACCACACTGGATGCCGTGCCGACCGAATACACACCACCAGCTGCTCCAGTAGCCACTGCCCAGCTGACTTATGATGCCACTGGTATCAACCCGACTATCACTCCGGCGCTGCCGTCGATCACTGCTGCAGTCACTACCGGGGCAGATCCGGTTACAGTCACTATCGACTATTCCAGCAGCACACAATTTGGCTCTAATTTCTCGGTAAACAGTCTGTCTCAAGATGGCTATACTTCAGGCCGTCTGGCTGGTTTTAATATTGGCGAAGATGGTGTCATCCTCGGCCGTTACACCAATGGCCAGTCTTCCAATCTCGGCCAAGTGGTATTGGTGAACTTCACCAACCCTAATGGCTTGCAAGCTTTGGGCAGTAATGCCTGGGCAGAAAGCTCCACTTCCGGCGCACCGCTATTGGGCACTCCTAACTCAGGAAGTCTTGGCGTGTTGCAGTCCTCCGCGGTTGAAGATTCCAACGTCGACCTTACCGCAGAACTGGTCAACATGATCACTGCGCAGCGCTTCTATCAAGCCAATGCACAGACCATCAAGACTATGGATCAGGTCATGCAGACACTGGTAAATCTGCGTTAATTCAGTGATTAGGATGGAGGGCTGAGCAATGGATCGCATGATTTACACCGCCATGACCGGTGCCAAACATATCCTGGAACAACAGGCGACCAATTCACATAATCTGGCTAACGCTACTTCTACTGGCTTCAAGGCACAGATTGATTTATTCCGTGCCGTGCCGGTACAAAGCGAAGGCCTTGATACCCGTGCCTTTGTGGTCGATGCCACCTCAGCCACCGACTTTACGCCGGGTGCTATCCAGCAGACTGGTCGTAGTCTTGATGTTGCCATTCAAGGCAAAGGCTGGCTGGCCGTTCAGCGTCCTGACGGCTCTGAAGCCTACACCCGCAATGGCTCACTTAAGATCAGTGAAACCGGTCAGCTGCAAACCTCGAATGGCATGACCGTCATGGGCGATGGTGGCCCCATCACCATCCCGCCAGATGTCACCATCAGCATCGCCAAGGATGGCACGATCTCCACAGTGAGCAACCTGACATTACCTGGCCCATCGACAATTTTGGGCCGTCTTAAACTCACCAACCCGAGCGAAGCAGATTTGGTACGCGGTGGTGATGGTCTGTTTGTCACCCGTGATGGCACCCCGGCCTTGGCCGATGCCAATGTCAATATCGTTAATGGCGCATTGGAAGGCAGCAACGTCAATGTCGTCGATGCCATGGTCAACATGATTAATCTGGCCCGACAGTTCGACACACAGATGAAACTGATGCAGAACGCTGAGAATAACGCCAATAAAGCCAGTCAACTCTTCAATTTGAGTTGATACCGACTGGACTAATATGAAGCTATCGTAATTGCCGGCAAAACCGGTGGATGAAAGGAAACAAGATGATACGCTCACTCTGGATTTCAAAAACCGGCCTTGATGCCCAGCAAACGCAAATGGACGTTATCTCCAACAATTTGGCGAACGTCAGCACCAATGGCTTCAAGCGCTCACGCGCAGTATTCGAAGATTTGCTCTACCAGAACATCCGCCAGCCGGGTGCACAGTCATCTCAACAAACCCAGTTACCATCTGGTTTGCAACTCGGCACTGGTGTAAAACCAGTGGCAACTGAGCGCATATTCACTCAGGGCAATCTGCAGCAAACAGGTAACGATAAAGATGTCGCCATTCAGGGCGATGGCTTTTTTCAGGTATTGCTGCCAGATGGCACGACCGCTTACACCCGCGATGGTAACTTTCAGATTGATAGTCAGGGCCAATTGGTAACATCCAGTGGCTTCCCTATCCAGCCTGCCATTACCATCCCGGCCAATGCCCAGAGCTTTACCGTAGGCCGTGATGGCGTGATTAGTGTCACCCTGCCAGGCTCCAGCGGCATTACTCAGGTTGGCTCTATTCAGCTTTCTACATTTATCAACCCGGCCGGCTTGATGGCCAAGGGTGAGAATCTCTATGTAGAAACATCTGCCTCCGGCACAGCGAATACCAATACACCGGGCACCAATGGCGCTGGTCTGCTCAACCAGGGCTATGTCGAGACTTCCAACGTTAACGTGGTAGAAGAGCTGGTCAATATGATCCAGACTCAACGCGCTTACGAGATCAACAGCAAGGCGATCACCACGTCCGACCAGATGTTGCAGAAACTTGCCCAGCTTTAATGTTTTGATTTGATGAGCTCATCTCCAGAGAACTAGCGAGTCCGATATGTTGAATAGCCCCTTTACCAATCTCAGCAAAGAGTCGAATCTCGGCAGTTTTTGCGCTCATCTTTTTATTCTGGCCACTCTGCTATTAAGCGGTTGCGCCGTCACTCCCAGCTCCGTGGTTAAAACTCCAACCACCGCTCGCCCTGATTACAAGGTGCCGAACCCGTCTGGGGGTGCTATTTATAACTCAGCGGCTTATCGTCCATTGTTTGAAGACCGCAAGCCACGCATGGTGGGCGATATTGTCACCATCAACATTACTGAAAACACCGCCGCCAGCAAGGATGGCAGCAGCTCTGCCAGCAAGACCGGCAGCGTCAATGGCTCCATTACCGCTTCATTTGGCAGCCCGGTACCACGCGCTTCATTCAATGGCAGCAACGCCACTTCCTATGAAGATGACGCTGCGGCCAGCTCCAGCAACAAGTTCACTGGCGCTATTACCACTACCGTGGTGGAAGTCTTGCCCAATGGTTATCTGGTGGTCAGCGGCGAAAAACAGATCGCCTTTGACAAGGGCACTGAATTTGTCCGCTTCTCTGGCGTAGTCAATCCAGACACTATCACTCTGGGTAACAATGTACCTTCCAGCAAGGTGGCAGATGCCCGTATCGAATACCGCACCAACAGCAAGCTGGATGCAGCGCAGGTCATGAATATCCTGACCCGCTTCTTCCTCAGCTTTGTGCCTTTATGAGGAAAATGTCATGACAGGCAGCTTTCAATCCATGATCAAACGCGTTTACAACCAGCGCGTGAACCTGGTACTCATCCTTTTATTCTGCTTTATCATGTTCAGCTTTCCAGCACATGCAGAGCGGCTAAAAGATCTGGCATCCATTCAAGGCGTACGTAGCAACCAGCTAGTGGGCTACGGCTTGGTGGTTGGCCTTGATGGCACGGGCGACCAGACCACACAAACTCCTTTTACGGTGCAAAGCATCGTCAGTATGTTGCAATCCATGGGCGTGAGCCTGCCACCGGGCACCAATTTGCAATTGAAAAATGTCGCCTCGGTCATGGTCACGGCCTCCTTGCCCGCTTTTGCCCAACCCGGGCAGACACTAGATGTCACCGTTTCTTC
>CAYXMC010000100.1:0-6214 GCA_964466095.1 uncultured Methylophilaceae bacterium
CAGGAAAGGCTGGTTTCTATGTGCTCAAGTGTCAGTGCTGGCCGCTGTTGTGGGTCATAAAGTTGAACATTAAACAGCGATAAGTGGGGGTTAAGTCCATCCCAGCGCGCATCGATATCGCCTATGGTGATTTTTTGCCCGGCCACTTTGCTGGCATGCATGGCAATCTGATCTTTGTAATGGTCGATATTGGGCAGGGCGACGTAGCGCAGAACCAGTACAGAGCTGGCTAGAACGATGATGATGAGCCACAACAGCACCAGAGTGGCTCTGTACATCCAGATTAGAGATTTTTTTACCATATTTTTACGTTATTCATGCCGTCTGAAATGGCATGGAGAGGGGTAGAACTGTATGAGTTACATAGCTTGGAGTATTTCATGATGCCTATGGTTGGTCAACGCTTGAAAAGATAAGTTTTGTAAAGTGTTTACGTGGATGCTTTAAAATAACGTTTATAGATTCCGAATGGCTGACTTGGTGCAATAGCAACATCAAGCGACCACACATGAAGAGGTAGTTTTGATTCAATTTAAAAATCTCACCCTGACACGTGGTGTCAAGGTGCTGGTATCGCAGGCATCATTCCAGTTACATCCCGGCCACAAGGTTGGCCTGACCGGTGCCAATGGCGCCGGCAAGTCCAGCCTGTTTGCCATGTTGCGCGGTGAGTTGCATGCAGAATCGGGTGATCTTGAGATACCCCCGCATTGGGTGATTGCCCATGTGGCGCAGGAAACCCCGGCTTTGCCAGATGCCGCGATTGATTTTGTGCTGGATGGTGACGAAGAGCTGCGTCAGGTTGAGCGTGCGCTGTCCTCGGCCGAGGCTGCGCATGAAGGCGAGAAACTGGGCGAACTACACGCCAAATTAGGCGAGATTGATGGCTACTCTGCCAAGGCGCGTGCCGCCGCCTTGCTGCATGGTCTCGGTTTCAGCAATACCGATTTCTCGCGGCCTGTATCTGATTTTTCTGGTGGCTGGCGTGTGCGGCTGAATCTCGCGCGTGCATTGATGTGTCGTTCTGATCTGTTGCTGCTGGACGAGCCGACCAACCACCTCGATCTTGATGCTGTGATCTGGCTGGAAGGCTGGCTAAAAGATTACCGGGGTACGCTGCTGATGATTTCCCACGACCGCGATTTTCTGGATGCCGTGGTGAATCATATCCTGCATATCGAACAGCAGGAGTTGCGCCTGTATCGCGGCGGTTATTCCGATTTTGAGCGCCAGCGTGCCGAGCGTCTGGCCCAGCAGCAATCCATGTATGAGCGCCAGCAGCGCGAAGTAGCACACCTGCAAAGCTATATTGATCGTTTCCGTGCCAAAGCTACCAAGGCCAGGCAAGCGCAAAGCCGTATCAAGGCGCTGGAACGCATGGAGCGTATTTCCGCTGCGCATGTGGACTCGCCATTCAGCTTTGCTTTTCGTGAACTCAAGGCCGCACCAGATCCATTGTTGGTGCTGGATCAAGCCGATGCTGGTTATGCAGACAAGACCATCCTCAGGAATATCGCCATTACTATCCGTCCTGGTGAGCGGATTGGCTTGCTGGGGCGTAATGGCGCGGGTAAATCCACATTAATCAAACTGCTGGCTGATGAGTTGAAACCACTGACCGGCAAGCGCGTGGAAGGCAAGGACCTCAATATCGGCTATTTTGCGCAGCACCAGCTGGAGCAATTGCGGCCAGACGAGTCGCCATTGCAGCACATGCTGAGGCTAGACCCGTTAACGCGTGAGCAGGAGCACCGCAATTACCTTGGGGGGTTCGATTTTCGTGGGGATATGGCCAGTAGTGCCTGCGCGCCTTTTTCTGGTGGCGAGAAATCACGGTTAGCCTTGGCTTTGCTGATCTGGCATCAGCCGAATCTTTTACTGCTGGATGAACCAACTAACCACCTCGACTTGGAAATGCGCCACGCGCTGACGCTGGCATTACAGGACTATGAAGGCGGCATGGTGCTGGTATCGCACGACCGCGCCTTACTCCGTGCCACCTGCGATAAATTCATACTGGTAGCAGACGGTAAGGCAGAAGTATTCGAAGGTGATCTGGATGATTACCGCGACTGGCTTGCAGAGAACGAAGCCCAGCTGAAGGCGCAAGAAGCTCTGCCAAGCCCGCAAGCTGCAAGTAAAAATGATCGTGCGCAAAGCAAGGCAGACCGGCAGGTGCGGCTGGCTGAGCGCCGGCCACTGGTCAAAGCTGCGGAGAAGCTGGAAGCCGATATGGCAAAATGGCAGCAGGAGAAGAATCAGCTGGATGAGCGCCTGACGGATAATAGCCTCTATACCGCTGCAGACAAGACCGAGTTACAAAAGCTGCTCAAACGCCAGGCCGAACTGGGTCAGCAGATCGAGCAGGCTGAAGAGCAATGGCTCAGTCTGCACGAGCAGCTGGAAGCCTTGCCACAACTATAAACGACAGGAATACATAAGATGCAGATGCCTTATTCAAAACGCCTTAGCCTGCTATACGCGCTATGCTACGCAGAGACCAGTATGGAACAAGGGATTGCACCCAGCAGCGACCTTGAGGATTATGACCCGCTGGAGGCCGCCAATTTCCTCGCCTGTTACATTACTTTCCGCTCCATTCAGCAGGCTGAGCGTTCGCCGACTGATGAACGTATCGACAATTTCGACATGCTGACGGTGTATCAGGCTTATGCCATGCTGGCCTTGGTCTACTTGACACTGCCGCTGTCAGAAGAGGGCATCGTGCCCGACTTTACGCAGTCTGCCGTAACGATTGCGCGTACGCTGTTTGCCGAATTGAGTAATGAGGAGCTGGCCGAGGTCATCGAATCTGGTACTCACAAATTCCAGCTAATAGGCGATGCCACGCAGGAGCATCTGGCGAATTACCGTCAGGATATTGAAAAATCTGTATTGGCATTTATCGTGGCAGGGACGGACGAAGAAGCGCCTTTTGAAAAAGAAGAGTTGCTGCCGGTGTTTGGCGGACTATTGAGTATGCTCTGCGAGTTGTTCGAGTAGGATTAGCGCAAGGGCAGGCGATGCAGGATGGTTAGCGGCCCTTTGATATCTGCTGTTTCATAGCAACAGAATTGCAGCTCATTGACGATGATGTGGCCTGAGTCGGTATGCTGAAACGCATTCAGTTTTTCGGCGATTTCTCTGGTTGGATAAGCATCCCGGTATAAGCCTACAGTCAGGTGCGGCACATAAGGCTGTGGCAATCGCTCGGCTAGCGTGCTTTGCAATAATTGGCGCAAGGCCTGTAAGCGCTTTTCCGCGTCGATGATCTCAAAATAAGGTGCAGCAGCGAAGCTGTTAAGCCTGCCTAGCGATAGTGAAAACCCATTGCCAGCTTGACTACTTAATACTGCAATTTGCTGCTTTAATGCAGTTTCGTTAAATGCTGACTGATGCATTAAGCCGCTGGTTGCCAACGTGATATGCGGTTGGCGGCTGTATCCTTCATGGATGTAAGGCTGCAAGTAACTGGCAGCCAATCTCTGCGCCTCTAGCCATGCTGGCGCTTCTATCATGATGGCCCATAGTCCATAATGCCTGATGCCGCGATGCCACTCTACGAAATCCCTATCCTGATTCTGCAAAGTGTGGCTGTGTGCAAGGAAATGTTGAAAGCGGGTGTCAAACATGGGTGCCATGATACCAGTCTGTGCTCTGCTGCACCCTAGGAGAAAGCCATGAACAACTCTTACATGCGTAACCGCTGGTTCAAGGCAGGTGTCTGGCTGGTGCTGATAGGTTGGACTCCCTTGTGGGGAATCGTGCTGCTTTCAGCATTAGGCTTGTGGCCTGACCCCAATCCCAACCCGATAGGGCCGGGATTATTGTTTTTCTTTACCTCATGGCCAGCCATCATCTGCCTGATTGTTGGCACTGTGCAGGTGAAAAGCCGCAAAGAGTAAGACACAGCTTTCCGGATTTACGACTGCCTGAAAATAGGCATTTCGCTATGGCGCGGTTTGAACCTCACAAACTCATCCTGACCATGATCATGGCGCTCCTGCTTGTGTTCTTCCAGCTTCTGGCGCTGCTGAGGGGTCAGCAGGCTGTATATTCTGGATTCATTGCGGGCGCGTGTCAGGATGAATTCTTTTTCCAGAGCTGCCAATTTGTCGGCCAGCTTTTGTGCCTTTGCTTCATCAAAACTTGCTGAATTACTTAGCTTACGCAACTCAGCCATGGCCTGCCGTTTTTGTTTGAACTGCTCACGCATGCCCGGTATTTGCCCATGCATGAATTTGAAGATGCTGTCCTCCTGCGCTTCGGTCAGGTCGAGATATCTTAGCTGTGGTGGAATGCCCATGCCCCTCATGCCTGAGTCGACTTGATGGTCGGAATGGTCTGGCGTGTGACGCTCACAAGTCTGATGTCCGCGATCTTCAGTTGCCGGTTCTGCATGGGCGGCAAGCGGCAGAGTCAAGGCAACGCAACTGGCAAGCAGGAGTCTTTTAAAAGTGAATAAATATTTCATGTATGTCCTTTCGTGGTCATAGGTAAATATAGTTAAGCTGGCAGGTAATGCGTATGGAAAATCTGCGTTGCATACCACTGGTTGAATTCGCTAATAGGCAGTGCACCCTTGCTTCCCTGTAAAAAGCAGGCGCGCAGTTCTATGTGGTGCGTGATTTCCTGCAGGTGTTGCAAGATCAGTTTTTCGCGTATCGCTGTCTGGCTTTTGTCCCATTCAGCGGGTTTCATGCAGGCTAGTTCATCCGGCCATTGGTTGAGACTAAGCTGGCTGAGTATCTTGATGGTATCGCTTTCGGCGGCTGATTTTTTGGGGTCAGTTGATTGCATATTGATGCCTCCATGACTTGAAATAACGAGTGCATTCTGCGGCGTTGTGATGTAAAACGGTGTTAACTGAAAGTAAAGAATAGTAAAACCAGAGGTGGTGCCGCATGCTTGCGTTATCTCTTTGTAAAGTTTGGTAAATGTTGGAATCTTTAATTGTCTGGTGGTCTCCATGCTCGTTATGATGAATAACTGAATTGGTACGGATTACGGAAGATGAAAAAAGTATTACTGATAGACGATGATGTGGAATTGGTTGGCATGCTCAAGGAGTATCTGGAGTCCGAGGGATTTCAGACCACAGCAGCTTACGATGGTGAACAAGGTTCACAGTATGTGTTGGCTGGCCAATTTGATATCGTCGTGCTCGACATCATGATGCCCAAGTTAACAGGCATTGATGCGTTGCGCGTGATTCGTGCACATAGCAACGTGCCAGTGATTATGCTGACCGCAAAAGGGGATGATGCTGATCGAATTCTGGGTCTGGAACTTGGGGCTGATGATTACGTGCCTAAACCATGCACCCCGCGGGAACTGGTCGCGCGCATACGCGCTATTTTGCGCAGGACTCAGGTGTCAGCAATCATGAACCCTGCTGCGGAGATTTCTGTGGGGGACTTGACTATATGGCCTGAGCAGCGCCGTGCAGAATGGGCTGGACGCGTGATAGACCTGACCAGCACTGAATTCAACTTGCTGGAAGTGCTGGTACGTAATGCCGGACGTGTTGTTAGCAAGAGCGATCTTTCTATGCAGGGTTTGGGTCGGCCACTAGCTAAATTCGACCGTACCATAGACGTACACTTAAGCAGCATTCGTCAAAAACTGGCTGCAAAGGCTGATGGATACCAATGCATACAGACTATTTATCGCGTGGGCTATCAGCTTATCAAGGAATAATTTGTGGGTCGGCTGTATTGGAAATTCTTTATTTTTTTCTTTCTCGCCCAGATCACTACTGTGATGGGGGTGGGGTTGATGATATGGGCGCATAGTCACAGCGCTGACTTAAAAAATACGGGTGTCGAATCCAGTCAGCCAGCCCGCTCGGTAGTGGAGGCTGCTGCTAGTACCTTGCAATACGGAGGCCTTGCCAGTTTGCAGATGTTGTTACGCGAGTGGCAGAAGCGCCCAATGCCTCAGGTTTATGCAGTGAGTGATAATGGCATTGAGCTCATGAATCGCTCGGTTCCCGGCACGTTGCTCAGGGCTGCTAGCGATATGGCTAATGACGAAAGTGGATCCCGCTACGTCAAACGCATTAAAGCAAGTGATGGTCATCGTTACCTGATTTTTGTCCCAGAGCGGAATATGCCTCGGAATCCAGCCGGTGCTGGGTTAAATTCTGGGCTCAATCCTCCACCGGAAGATGGTGCCAATCCACCACCAGACTCTCGTAATAAATGGCAAGGGC
>CAYXMC010000101.1:0-6202 GCA_964466095.1 uncultured Methylophilaceae bacterium
GATCATGCCATGCGTTTCACGCGCTAAATGCGATTTACTGGAACTGAATATTTAAAAGGTTTTGCTATGAGTCTAGCTTTTAAAAAAGAAACTTTCCGCGATGATTACACCTACAGTAACTCTCCGGAAGCTATCAAACGCTTTCCCTTTCCCTTCCCTGAGGACAGCTATATGTACTCAGTCAACATGGAACCGCATGTCAAAGGTCCTAAGGGCGCTACCACAGAGTTTGCCTTTGATATTGACGAACACTATGTAGGCGAGTGTGAGGACAAGCGCAAGACACTGGAGCTTGATCCAGGCCGCTGCAAAGTGATGCCGCATATGCTTGATGCCGAATGGGATTTTCTGGAATTAACCATGGAATCACTTTCTGCGGATTATCCTCATTTGTTCACGCTGACCAAGAATGGCAAGCAATGGACATGGGAAAACAAGCCGCTGGGAATCAAAGCCAGCTTCACTTTTGGCGATGTGGCCAGCCTTGGCATGGGGCCATTCGAGTATATGTCACGTCAGGTGCAGGGCGATTTCGTGCTGCTGGATCAGCGCAATGGCACGCTTTACGCCGATGGTGGCTTTATCACCAGCCAGGCAGATTGGTCGCTGGCATTTGATGTTGGCATGGCCTGGCACGAATGGCATGGCCCGGTACCTCAAGTCACCAAGCTAGGTGTTATGGACCGCGCCTTGAAATACCTGATGAACCTTCAATTGGGTTCTCCTGTGCGTCGCCTTAATTGGACCATGACCATCAATCCCAGACTGGATACCTCACCAGAGAACTATCCTTTATGGGGTTCAGACCGCAATACCGTCACTCCAGAAAACGTGGGTGACAAAGTGCATCTTCGGGTTGAGTTGCAAAGCCTGTTCCGCCTGCCTCGTAGCAACGCGATTATGTTCAGCATCCGCTGTTACCTGATCAGCATGAACGAACTCGCAACTTACCCACGCTGGGCAAAACGCTTTCACCGTGTCCTCAGAGATTTGCACCCAGATTTGGCGGAATACAAAGGCTTGGTCAAATTCCGCGAAATGACAGTGAAGTGGCTATCAAAATTTGATGATGGTGCTGATCTGGGTATAGGCACACATTCCGAATAGGGGTGTGTGGTTTATGCAACAGGAGTGAGATTTTTTGATAAAAATAATGCAAAGAATGTTTAATAAATATTAATAATTTTTAATTTTAGTATACATTTTAACTGCAGTTAAACTTTTTAACTTATAGGGAACTACGATGACTAAAACAAACGGTTTATGGCTTGCGGGCCTATTGGGTGGGGCTTTATTGGGTTCTGTGAATGCTTATGCAGCTGAAGCAGCTGCTGAGCCAGCATCTCCACATACCCTGACTTCGAATATCGGTTTTTTCAGTGACTACGTATTCCGCGGCATTTCTTATGCGCGTGAACGTGGTGCTGTACAGGGTGGATTTGACTATGCCCATACCAGCGGCATCTATCTTGGCGTTTGGGCAACCAATGTGCATAAAGATGCCCTCTATGGCAACACTGTTGAGCTGGATCTGTACGGTGGTTACGTGCACAAGTTCACCGACGACCTCAATCTGAACGTAGGCTTCCTGCAGTTCTTCTATCCAGACAACGATAAGATTGCAGGCCAGTCAGCCAACACCACCGAGCTGAACGCTGCTTTGACCTACAAATACCTGACATTGAAGCATTCCTACGCGATTACTGATTTCTTCGGTGTAAATACCCGTTCATTCGGTAATTTGGCTATCGGTAATCAGACCACTGGTACTGGCGATTCCAAAGGTAGTGGCTACACAGAGTTGAACTTCAACTATCCACTGCCATACCAAGGCCTCAACCTTGCGTTGCACGTGGGTCACCAAAGCGTGAAGAATTACGCTGTGGCAAACTACACTGACTTCCTGATTGGTGTGAACAAGGACTTCTCTATTGCCAACAGCACAGGCTGGAACGCTGGCGTTAATTACATCACGACAGATGCCAACGATAACTGGTATGTCACTGCAAATGGCTTCAAGACTGGCGATGACAAGACTGTTGTCTACATCAAGCGTACATTCTAAGCTGACAAGGTGTTAGTAGTTAGATAAAGAAAAGGGCGCTTACTGGCGCCCTTTTTGTTATGTGGCTGATCGGCTCTAATCGAGATTATCGGCCAGAAACAGTTTCTGGAAGCCCATGATAACTTCCGGTTCATTCTGGTTAGAGATGTCGGTAATAAACCCTTCCAGTGCCAATAACTCACCAGCGCTGGAGAATACGCCCTTGCCTTGTTCCCACACCCATTTGGTGGTGCCGGAGCGGGTGATGATGCGATAGATGAGCTGGAATTTCTGCTGCTGGTTGACCTTCTTCTGCACAGCATCGCGCATTACGTTGCGGTCATCCTGGTGGATAATTTGCATGTAGGAGAAATTGGGGTTGTTGATCATCTCGTATGGCTCGTAGCCGGTGACTTCAACACAACCATCGCTAACGAATTCAAAGCTCCAGTGCTTGTCGTTCTTGCAGCGATAGATCATGCCGGGGGTATTGTTGATGAGTGTGCTGAGCAGCCGGCGGTTGGTGCGCAGGCTGGCTTCGGTGATTTTCATGTGACTGATATCGGTAAGCGTGCCAATCACGCTGGAACGTTCGCCTTTATAGCTGGTGGTATTCTTGGCGCGCAGCTCAACCCAGTGTGAATCGCCGTTGCGGCCAATCAGACGCAATTCGACCAGGGATTTGTTGCGCTTGCCCTGGATTAGTGAGTTGATGCGGGCCTCGGCTAGAGGCTTGTCCTCCGGGTGCACGAACGACAGTAGCGATTTGTTCAGGCTGTCCTGTACCTTGTAGTCGAGAAGCGTCTCCCAGGAGGAGTTGAGGAACATGATTTGCTGGCTTACATTCAGGTGAAAGACAATTTGTTCGATCTGATTGATGAGTTGCTGGTAGTTGGATTGGTCAACGTAATCGAATTCCTTGGTCTTATGTGAAGCGACCGAGGAAAATTGCAGCAGGTTGAGGTCGGAACCGCTATCCTGCTGCAATGGTGAAAGCGAGATATGGGCAGGCAAGATGGTGCCATCCAGGCAAAGGATACGCAGCTTCATGGTGTCTTTCTTTTCGCTGTCTTGTGCAGTTTGAGCGAAAAGTACTGCCAGATGTTGATGATCGCCAGGGTGGACGATGTTGGTAATGGGCATGCCGAGAATCTGGTCGTTCATGCCCAGCATGCCAAGCTCGGTAAGGAAAGCCTTGTTGGCAAACATGACGTTATAACCATCGACTACGGCAGCTGGCGTGGAAAGATTGCTGGAAACATCATTGGCCCAGCTACTTTTATCCAGACTTGCCTGCTTGCGCTTGGCAGAGGCGCGGCTGGTGAGTATGGGGTAGATGGCAATCATCAGGATAAAGGAAAGTACTGTGGTGGCCGCAATGACAAGCGCAGAAAGGTGAACCTTGAAGGGCGCGTTGTCTACCCACCATGTATTGAATACCAGCATGAAAATGATGCTGAGCACAACTGTGCTGAAAACATATAAGCTCATGAGTAGAAAAACCTTAAACGACTAAATTTTGTAGTGTTGGAGTATTGCTTGAGTATCAGTCCAAAATTTGATCAGATCATCGGCAACATCAAGCGATTGATGAAGCATACGCTTTATATGCGGCTGGTGATATTACTCTTTTGTATTACATTCGCAGTCGTCCTGATGCAGGCAGGGTCATTGTTTTTACTAGATTATATTCCCAGTAGTCATAGTGCAATCCAGACTATTTATCAGCAAAAGCTGTTCTGGAAACACCAATTGGATACCGTAGAAGGCAAGGGTCCCAGTGAGTTTGACTCGATCATTACTGTCCTAGATGAATACCATCTGGATAATATAAATCGCGAGCTCTCCTGGCTTCAAAGCCAGGATGATGAGCAGTTGACTGAGGCCTGGCGCCAGCTTCAGGCCGCTCAAGATGCTTTGGATAGCGCAAGGCATCAAAGCTTGCACAGGGAAGAGCTATTAAATTCGATATCCATACTGATAGACGCTTATGATGAGCTGGCCAAGGCTTTGCAGCGGGATGTAGAGGTAAAGCAATCGGTTATTTCACTGTTGCAGCTGGTCAGCTTGTTCCTGATTATGAGTTGTCTGGGGGCGATTGCCTTTGGTGCCCGCCGGTTGCTGGTAGATCGTATAGATGCCTTAACGGCTTTCGTACCTGCGGAGTTTTTAAGCGAGCGTGGTCAGCCAGAGGCTGACGAGTTTGCCGAGCTCGAGCGGCTGGTTTACGAGGTTTCTGCGCGGCTGGAAGGCTTCAAGGCAGAGACCGAATGGTTCAACCAAACCAGCAGTGAACGTTTGCGCCGCATGATACGTTCGCAGGATTTCATCTATAAGTTTGTTGAATCCGTTAACAACACCATGCTTAGCGAAACCGCTTTACGCAAAGGTTTGTTCCAGTTGGAGAAGGCGCTTAACGTGAATAATGTGGCGCTGATATTTACCGAAAACGATTCTGGTGTTTCAACCGAGCGCATCTTGTTCTCACACCACAAACCACCCACCCTCAATGAGGAACTCTACGACGAGCTGACGACAGCGCATTTTGTGCGTTTCTTTAGCACCAATTTCGATGGCATCAAGACCCAATGTCTGGCTGTCGGCTTTACCAGCCCATCTGGCGCTTTAGGGATATTGAAAATTGAGGCGGATGAAGAGCACCTCTTTGATGAAACCGAGACGCAACTGATTGAAGTCACTGCCCAGTTGCTTTCTATGGTGATGGGGTTTCAGGGGCGTGAGCAGGAAGGGCGCCGGGTCGCCTTGCTGGAAGAGCGTGCCGCTATTGCCCGCGAACTGCACGATTCGCTGGCACAATCGCTCTCTTTCATGAAAATACAGATTGCACGCTTGCAATCGCAGGCTGCGGGTAATCTCAGTGCAGATGCTTTGCAAGATATCGTCACCGAGCTACGCGAAGGGCTGGATAACGCCTACCGTGAGCTACGCGAGTTGCTGGCTACATTCCGTGTGCATATGGATGTCCGTGGCCTGAACTATGCAATTCAGGCAGCGATTGACGAATTCATGCAGCGCTCCAATCTTTCCATTACGCTGGATAACCGTTTGGTGAATTGCCGACTGACGGTGAATGAGGAGTTCCATATTCTGCATGTAATCCGTGAGGCTTTGTCCAATATCGTCCGCCATTCGGGCGCCAGTTCAGTCAATGTGGCGCTGGTATTACAGCCCAGCGGCAGCATGATGGTGACGATTGATGATGATGGGGTAGGCTACACTGCCAAAGATGAAGAGGCCGACCACTACGGACAGAAAATCATGAAAGAGCGCGCATATAGCCTGGGTGGGGATATTGCCGTGTTGCGTCGCCGCAAAGGTGGCACACGCGTGCGTTTGGTGTTTACACCCAAGCAGCCACAATAATTTAAGAGGAGACAATAATGGATAAATATAAAGTTTTTTTGATTGATGACCATGCCCTGTTCAGAAAAGGCGTGGGCCAGATCATCAATGATGATGCCAGCTTTGAAGTAATAGGGGAGGCATCGTCCGGCCAAGAAGGCTTGGAGCTTGCGCAAACCCTATTGCCAGATCTGGTACTCATAGACCTGAACATGAAAGGCCTCAATGGTATAGAAACCCTGCGCCGCTTCAAGGAAACCAGCCTCAACGCCAAGTTTGTCGTGCTGACAGTTTCAGATGCAGAGGACGACCTGCTGGAGGCGCTACGTTCAGGTGCTGATGGCTATCTGCTCAAGGATATGGACCCGGAAGACCTTTGTGCCAATCTGCGCAAGGTGGCAGGTGGCATGACCGTGATACAGGACAGCCTTACCGAGATACTCAAGCAGGCCCTGATAGACCCCAAGCTGCACCGCAAAGAGGAAGAAGTCTCTCTGACCGAACGCGAGCACGAGATACTGCAATGCCTGGCAAATGGATTGAATAACAAGACTATTGCTCGCAACCTTGGTATTAGCGACACCACCGTCAAGGTGCACATCAAGCATCTGCTCAGCAAACTCAAGCTAACCAGCCGGCTGGAAGCAGCGGTCTGGGCGCACAAGAACAAGTAATCACACAAGCCACCTTAGAGTGGCTTTTTTGTTGCCTTTCACTGGATATTCATACCCATTTTGTAGAATATAAATTACAATTGTTTAATTAAAGTAAATTTATTTAACCAAGTCCAGGAGC
>CAYXMC010000102.1:0-6130 GCA_964466095.1 uncultured Methylophilaceae bacterium
ATTTAAAATACTCAAATTTTGAATGCTAAATTTTGAATGAAGGTTTTATGTTTATATTTTGGATCATTTTGTTCACTTTATTGTGTATATTTAATGTAATTAGGCAGCCGTGGATGAGGAAAACGGCGAATGATGTCAATGAATTGAATTTTAATTATTTTGGTAAATATTTGCGGTTAGGCAAATTCATTAAAGCAAAAATACTTCCTTACTTTAAAAATTAAAAACAGGTTTTCTTAATCCAACTTCTCAAAACGCAGGGTTTCCGGGTTATAGGCAGACATATCCCCTGATTCGATATCAAAGAACCAGCCATGCAAGGTCAGCGCCCCGGTCGCTACCCTGCTCTGGATAAATGGAAATGTCTTGAGATTCTCAAGTGAAACAATAATGCCAGCCAGTTCACAGGCACATGCCACTTCAGCAGGTGTAGCATTCGGGCTTTCCTGCTTGACTCGCTCATGGGCACGGCTGGCGATACTCACCCAAGGACGGATGAACTCACCACCAATACGTTCGGGCACACCTTCGGCAAGCGCCTTGATACCACCACATTGGCGATGCCCCATGACGATAATATTCTGCACATTCAAGCCGCACACACCAAACTCCAGCGCAGCACTTACCCCGTGATAACCACCACCCTTTTCATAAGGTGGCACCAGATTAGCGACATTGCGGACCACAAACAGGTCTCCCGGTTTGCAGTCCATCACGATTGCCGGATCTACACGCGAATCTGAGCAAGCAATCACTAAGGTGCTAGGACTTTGCCCCTGACTCAGCTCGCCATAAAGGGATTGCTCACCAGTAAAATAATTGGTGTGAAACCGCTGGTAGCCTTTTATCAATCCATCGATACTGCTCATCAGTTTTTTTCTTTCATAACGGCCTGCCTGCATTCGTCGATTATCGCTTCTGGAATCATCAGCAGTGCGAGATAGAGCAGGCCAGGAACTATAATCAGGTCGTCAAGTTGGCCGATCACAGGGATAAAATCCGGGATCAAATCGAACGGCAACAGTACATACCCTACGGCAAGTCCAAGCAAACATTTGGCCAACCATGGCGTCTGTGCATGCTTGAGCACCCGGCGATAAACAAGAAATTCCGTTTTTAAACTGGCCGCCAGTTGCTTGAGTCTTTCTTTCAGATGACTAACTCCTTACCGGTTAGCCGGAAATAAGCTTCACGATATTTTTCACTGGTTTTGGCTGCCACATCCGCTGGTAGCTCTGGCCCCGGGGGCGTCTTGTTCCAGCCAGAGGCTTCCAGCCAATCTCGCACATATTGCTTGTCGAAACTGGGCGGGTTCTTGCCCACAGCATATTGGTCTGCCGGCCAGAACCGAGATGAGTCCGGAGTCAGCACTTCGTCTATCAGATAGAGCTCGCCTTGTTCGTCCAATCCAAATTCAAATTTGGTATCCGCAATGATGATGCCACGGCTCAATGCATATTCAGCCGCTTCTTTGTATAGACGCACGCTGACTGCTGCTACCTTCTCCGCCAATTCTTTACCCAGTAATTGGGCACATTTTTCTAGAGTAATATTTTCATCATGGTCACCAACTTCTGCCTTACTGGAAGGGGTAAAGATAGGCTCAGGCAACTGCGAAGCTTCTTGCAGGCCTGCTGGCAAAGCAATCCCACAGACCGTGCCACTGGCTTTATATTCTTTCCAGCCGCTGCCAGCCAGATACCCACGCACAATCGCCTCAATCGGCAGCGGCTTCAGTTTCTTCACCACCAGCGCACGCTTGCCCAATTGTGTTTTCTCTGCCGGGTCGCTCACCATGCTGTCAGGGTCTATGCCTGTCAAGTGATTGGGAATGATATGGCCGAGCTTTGCAAACCAGAAGTTAGCGATCTCGGTCAACACAGTGCCCTTGCCTTCAATCGGCGTAGGCAGAATCACATCAAAAGCCGATAGACGATCTGTCGTGATTAGCAGCATTTTGCTGGCATCAATATCATAGATGTCACGCACCTTGCCCTGATTGATGAGCTTCAGGCTCTTGATGCTGGACTGCATGAGTGGTTGAGTCAAATCGATTACTCCGGTTTATTGTTTGGATTGCAGGTCAGTGCCGTCGGTATACGGGAAGCGCACATGGCCATAACGTACGATAAGAATTGCCAGAGCAATCAGGAAAATAGCACCTGCCAGCGCAAGAATACGCCATGCATCCAGTTCCTTGATATCCAGCACCAGAAACCTTGCCACGGCAATAATGCCGATATAGAGCGGATAACGTACTGGCAAATTACCAGAACCCAGATAGTGATTGAGCATGGACATCACTTCCAGATAGAGAAACAGCAGCAGCAAATCGCCCACACCAATACCACGCTGTTCCCAGATATACAGGATTTCCTGAAATACTGCGAATATGGTAGCTGTTGCAATAACGATAAGCACGATCTGCTCGACAACGCCAAGACCACGTTGGGTCAGCTTGCTGAATCTGTTCGGAGTCATGTCTAGGCCTGTGCTAAATTCTTCAAAAGACTACATTATAGCGCAGAGACCCGATGGCTAAAAATCTGCCTGAGTATCCCATGCGAGATCAAGACAGATAGCGAGCAGCCATCTCATCCAGACTGACGGGCTTGATAGCCGAGGCTTTTCCAGCGGAACCAAAAGCCTCGAAGCGGGCACGACAAATATCCTGCATAGCATTAGTCGCCGCTGCAAGAAATTTGCGTGGATCTATCTCATGGCGATTTTTCGGCTCTGCCAGATAGCGCCTGACAGCGCCAGTAAAAGCCATGCGCAGGTCGGTATCGATATTCACCTTGCGCACACCATGGCGTATGCCTTCGACGATCTCATCCACAGGGACGCCATAGGTCTCACCCATATCGCCACCATATTGATTGATGATCTGCAGCCACTCTTGTGGCACCGAAGATGAGCCATGCATAACCAGATGAGTATGCGGGATGCGTGCGTGAATCTCACGGATACGCGCAATTGCCAATGTCTCACCGGTAGGCGGCTGGGTAAACTTGTATGCCCCATGGGAAGTACCTATCGCGATCGCCAATGCATCGACACCAGTTTTGGCGACAAAGTCGGCAGCTTCATCTGGGTCTGTCAGCAATTGGCTGTGATCGAGTTTGCCCACGGCACCGACACCGTCCTCCTCACCCGCCATGCCAGACTCCAAGGAACCAAGCACGCCAAGCTCACCTTCCACGGAGACTCCTCGGACATGTGCCAGCTCCACCACCTTGCGGGTCACCGCCACGTTATATGCATAATCGGCTGGCGTCTTGGCATCTTCGCGCAAAGAACCGTCCATCATCACACTGGAAAATCCAAGCTCCATGGCCTGGATACAGACTTCTGGCGATGCACCATGATCCTGATGCATGACGACGGGAATATTGGGGTACGTTTCCACGGCAGCCGCTATCATCTGCCGCAGAAATACCTCACCGGCATATTTGCGTGCGCCAGCCGAACCCTGCATGATAACCGGGCTGTCACAAGCAGCAGCCGCCTGCATCACTGCATGCACTTGCTCAAGATTGTTGACATTAAAAGCCGGTACGCCATAGCTGTATTCCGCAGCATGATCCAGCAATTGTCTGAGAGTGATCAGTGCCATGATTTAGCTATCCTGATTATCGATGTTCGCCAACTTTCACGATCTTGAGGGTATTGGTACTGCCCGCCTTACCTATAGGCTCGCCTATGGTCAGCACAATCAAATCATCCTTTTCGACCGCGCCACGGCGCAGCAATTCATCTTCTGCATAATGCAGGATATGGTCCCTATCATTAGTTTCATCATCCATGCGACATGGATGTACACCCCGATACAGCGCCATCTTGCGACGTGTGCGCTGATCCGGTGACATGGCATAGATAGGGACATCGGTCACCGAGCGCGATAACCATAGCGCAGAAGCGCCGGACTGCGTAATGGAAGCAATCGCCTTCACATGCAGATGATTGGCAATATAGATAGTCGCCATGGCGATGGATTCATCTATGTGCGTGAACTCATCGACTCCACGCTGCCGCATATGCAAGGTGACTGACTCATGCTCCGCCTCAAGGCATACACGATGCATGGCTTCTACCGCCTCTATCGGATACTGGCCTGCTGCCGTCTCAGCGGAAAGCATCACCGCATCTGTCCCATCCAGCACCGCATTTGCTACATCTGACACTTCTGCCCGGGTGGGGATAGGGTTACTGATCATGGACTCCATCATCTGCGTGGCAGTGATGACCGGCTTGTTTTTGGCTCGCGCCATGCGGATCATGCGTTTTTGCAAACCGGGCACCGCAGCATCACCCACCTCAACTCCCAAGTCGCCGCGCGCCACCATGATGGCATCTGCCGCCTCAATGATTTCATCCAGCGCTGCTATCGCTTCGGCACGTTCTATCTTGGCAACAATATTGGCATATCCACCGGATTGCTTGACCAGTTGCCGGGCAAGCTCTACATCCGCTGCGCAACGTGGGAAGGAAATTGCCACATAATCGGCGCCAATAGCTGCTGCAGTGCGGATATCCTCGCGGTCTTTATCTGTCAGCGCCTGTGCAGAAAGACCTCCGCCCAGCCGGTTAATCCCCTTGTTGTTGGAAAGCACGCCTCCAGCTTTCACCGTGCAGAATACCTGCGAACCTTCTACCCTTTTCACCTCCAGCACGATACGGCCATCATCCAGCAAAAGGGTAGTGCCTGCTTCCACCTCATCAGGCAGAGTTTTGTAATCCAGCCCCACACGCTCCTGATTCCCCAATGGGCAAAGTGCATCCAGGACAAAGGCATCGCCCGGTTTAAGTGTAATCTTGCCGCTCTCGAATTTGCCGATACGAATCTTGGGACCTTGCAGGTCGCAGAGAATGCCGATAGAACGACGATGTGCATGGGAAATACTGCGTATAAGCAATGCCCGATCGATATGATCCTGCGCAGTGCCATGAGAAAAATTCATGCGCACCACATCCACCCCAGCCACAATGAGCTTTTCCAGCATTTCCTGACTACTGGTCGCGGGGCCTAATGTCGCCACGATCTTGGTTTTGCGTAAACTCATTTCTTGCTCCAAATAAAATGGGGGACGCGCAGTCCCCCATATCTGATTCCCTATACAGCCTGCGACTAGTTTTGCGCGCGGCTTTCCAGAATCTCAACGGCTGGCAGTTTCTTGCCTTCAAGGAACTCGAGGAAAGCCCCACCTGCAGTCGATATATAGGACACTTGATCGTAGATATCATACTTCTGAATCGCAGCGATGGTGTCGCCACCACCAGCCAGCGTGAAAGCCTTAGTCTTAGCAATCGCCATGGCAATCGTCTTGGTGCCTTCGCCAAACTGGTCAAACTCGAATACACCAACCGGGCCGTTCCAGACCACAGTACCCGCCTTCATGATGATCTCTGCCAATTCATTAGCAGATTTTGCGCCAATGTCAAAAATCATATCGTCAGGTTGCACATCGTTGGCATCTTTGTTCACCGCGGGCTCTGCTGCATCAAAATGCTTGCCGGTCACCACATCTACCGCAATCGGCACTGCAGCACCGCGCGCTGCCATCTTTTCCATTAGCGCCTTTGCAGTTGGCACCAGGTCATCCTCACACAGAGAATTACCAATCTGTTTACCTGCAGCCTTGAGGAAGGTATTGGCGATACCACCCCCTACCACCAGCTGATCCACCTTCTCAGACAAGCTTTCCAACACGGTCAGCTTGGTGCTGACTTTGGAGCCGCCAACAATCGCTACCATAGGCCGAGCGGGGCTCAACAAAGCCTTGGTCAAGGCCTCCAGCTCTTCTACCAGCAGAATACCTGCTGCGGCTACTGGTGCAAATTTGGCAACTCCATAAGTAGATGCTTCAGCACGGTGCGCAGTACCAAATGCATCCATCACGAACACATCGCAGAGTTTGGCGTATTTTTGTGACGTTTCATCGACACACTTTTTCTCGCCCTTATTGAATCGGCAGTTCTCCAGCAGTACCAGTTCACCTGCTGCAACTTCAAAGCCGCCATCCACCCAATCCTTCACCAGACGCACTGGCTTGCCAAGCTTGGCAGTCAACACATCTGCCACTGGCTGCAAGGAATTCTCTTCAGAATACACACCCTCTTCCGGACGGCC
>CAYXMC010000103.1:0-6126 GCA_964466095.1 uncultured Methylophilaceae bacterium
ATCCGCCGCCGCGCAGCTGACGATATCGACAAAGCACGCAAATTTGCACTGGAAAAATTCTCAGGTGAACTGCTAGCAGTTAAAGACAGTATGGACGCCGCACTTGCCGTGGAAAATGCCACTGTAGAAAGCTACAAGAATGGCGTTGAACTTACCGCCAAGCAACTCAGCAGTGTATTTGAGAAATTCAATATCGCCGAGATCAACCCGGTAGGCGAAAAATTTGACCCCAACAAGCACCAAGCCATCAGCATGGTAGAAGCCGATTTCGAACCTAACACCGTCATTAGCGTTTTGCAAAAAGGCTACACGTTAAATGAGCGGGTCTTGAGACCGGCGCTGGTCATGGTGGCTAAACCCAAGGGCTAGTTAAATAGCAGCAGCGCTTACAAAATCCCGCATAGTCGGGATTTTTTTATTTGTTGCGCCCAAAAAAATTAAAAAACCACACTTGAAATAATTGTACTGACCCCCAACTACGCTCCAAGCAAGTATTAACCACCGATTAGAAATACATAGAGGATTAAAAAATGGGAAAAATTATTGGCATTGACTTGGGTACTACCAACTCCTGCGTAGCAGTTATGGAAGGCGGCAAGCCACGCGTGATCGAGAACGCTGAAGGCGCTCGCACCACTCCATCGATCATTGCTTATCAGGAAGATGGCGAAATTCTGGCTGGCGCACCAGCCAAGCGCCAAGCGGTTACCAACCCCAAGAACACACTGTATGCTGTAAAGCGCCTGATTGGCCGTCGCTTTGAAGAAAAGGAAGTGCAGAAAGACATCGGTCTCATGCCTTACACCATCACTAAGGCTGACAACGGCGATGCATGGGTTGAGGTGCGCGGTACCAAGATGGCACCACCTCAAATCTCCGCAGAAGTGCTGCGCAAGATGAAGAAGACTGCCGAAGACTACCTTGGCGAAGAAGTGACCGAAGCGGTGATTACCGTGCCTGCTTATTTCAATGACAGCCAACGTCAGGCAACCAAGGATGCAGGCCGCATCGCTGGTCTGGAAGTGAAGCGTATTATCAACGAGCCAACTGCGGCTGCGTTGGCGTTTGGTCTGGACAAGCAAGAAGGTGATCGCAAGATTGCAGTTTACGATTTGGGTGGTGGTACTTTTGACATCTCCATTATCGAAATTTCCGAGATTGATGGTGAACATCAGTTCGAAGTGTTGTCCACCAATGGTGACACCTTTCTCAGTGGTGAAGACTTCGACAATCGCCTGATCGACTTCCTGGCTGATGAATTCAAGAAGGAAAACGGCCTGGATCTGCGCAACGATCTGCTGGCCAAGCAACGCCTGAAGGAAGCCGCCGAAAAAGCCAAGATCGAGCTGTCCTCCAGCACCCAGACAGAAGTCAACCTGCCGTACATCACCGCAGATGCAACAGGCCCTAAACACTTGGTCGTCAAGATCACTCGCGCCAAGTTTGAAAGTCTGGTGGAAGACCTGATTGAGCGCTCCATCAAACCATGTGAAGTGGCATTGAAGGATGCCGGCGTGAAGCTGTCCGAGATTCAGGACGTGATCTTGGTTGGCGGTCAGACCCGTATGCCCAAGGTGCAGGAAAAGGTGAAGGAATTCTTCGGTAAGGAGCCACGCAAGGACGTGAACCCTGATGAAGCAGTCGCTGTAGGTGCTTGTATTCAGGGCGGTGTATTGCAAGGTGATGTCAAGGACGTACTGTTGCTGGACGTAACACCATTGTCTCTGGGTATTGAAACTCTGGGTAGCGTGATGACCAAGCTCATCAAAAAGAATACGACTATCCCAACCAAGGCTTCGCAAGTGTTCTCCACCGCTGACGACAATCAATCTGCCGTGACTATCCACGTATTGCAAGGTGAACGCGAAATGGCAGCCGGTAACAAGAGCCTGGGGCAGTTCAACCTCAGCGACATTCCACCGGCACCACGTGGCATGCCACAGATCGAAGTGACTTTTGATATCGACGCCAATGGTATTTTGCACGTCAGCGCCAAAGACAAAGCCACCGGCAAGGAAAACAAGATCACTATCAAGGCGAACTCAGGTTTGTCTGAAGAAGAGATCAAGCGTATGGAAGAAGAAGCTGCACAATATGCTGATGAAGATCGCAAGCTGCGCGAACTGGTCGATGCCCGCAACAGCGCCGATGGCATGGTGCACAGCGTGAAGAAATCTCTCTCCGAGCATGGCGACAAGCTGGAAGCCGGCGAAAAAGAGAAAATCGAAGCTGCGATCAAGGACGTTGAAGAAGTCATTAAGGGCGACGACAAAGCAGCTATTGAAGCCAAGACCAACGCACTGATGGAAGCTGCACAAAAGCTGGGCGAGAAGGTCTATGCCGAGCAGCAGGCCCAACAAGGCGGTGCGCAGGGCGAGCCTCAAGGTGAAAAAACCGTTGATGCAGAAGTCGTTGATGCCGAATTCGAAGAAGTCAAAAAAGACTAATCTTCGTTAGCAAAGCGCAAGTCGTTAGTTGCGGGCAGCCGACGCTCTCGCCGCTAACGACTTAGTCCATTAAAATGCTGAATTCTTTAAGAAACGACTATGGCAACTAAAAAAGATTTCTATGAAGTGCTCGGGGTCAATCGCGACGCTTCGGATGAAGACATCAAGAAGGCTTATCGCAAGCTGGCGATGAAGTACCATCCTGACCGCAACCCGGACAATCCTAAAGCCGAGGAGCAGTTCAAGGAAGCCAAAGAAGCCTATGAGATTCTTTCCGACAGCCAGAAACGCGCAGCCTACGACCAATATGGCCATGCCGGCGTAGACCCAAATGCCGGGCCTGGCCCCGGCGGTGCTGGTTTCGGTAATTTCTCTGATGCTTTTGGCGATATCTTCGGCGATATTTTTGGCGGCGGTGGACGCCGCTCCAACGTTTATCGTGGTGCTGACCTGCGCTATAACATGGAGATTACGCTGGAAGAAGCCGCTCGTGGCACCGAGACCAAGATTCGCATCCCGGTGATGGCAGAGTGTGAAACCTGCCACGGCTCTGGTGCCCGCCCGGGCACATCCCCTGTTACTTGTACTACCTGTGGTGGTCATGGCCAGGTGCGGATGCAGCAAGGATTCTTCTCTGTACAGCAGACCTGCCCCAAATGTCATGGTAGCGGCAAGATGGTGAAAGACCCTTGCCCCACATGTAGCGGGGCTGGCAGGGTCAAGCAGCACAAAACGTTGGCAGTCAAGATACCGGCAGGGGTGGACGAAGGAGACCGCATCCGCCTCTCCGGTGAAGGCGAAGCTGGTGTCAATGGCGGGCCTCCCGGTGACTTGTATGTAGTCGTACATCTGAAACCGCACAAGATATTCCAGCGTGAAGGTGGCAATCTGCACTGCGAAATGCCGATCAGTTTTACCACTGCGGCTCTTGGCGGTGAGATTGAGATACCAACACTGGACGGTCACGCCAAAATGAAGGTGCCGCCTGAAACACAAACCGGGGCAACTTTCAGGCTACGCGGCAAGGGGATCAAGCCGTTGCGCAGCAGCGAGCCGGGCGATCTGATGTGTCATGTAGTGGTGGAAACCCCGGTCAAGCTCACCGAGCGGCAAAAAGAACTGCTAAGAGAACTGGAAGACATCAATTTGCAAGACTCAGACAAGCACAGCCCTCGAGCCAAGGGCTGGCTGGATAAAGTGAAGGATTTCTTCGAATAGTAGGCTAAAAGCGACAACTCCCGAGATAGGGTTGTCGCTTTTTTTTCATCAACCATTAACCAAAAGGAGAATTGCGAAAGAACCAAGCATCGTCTGAACAATCATAAAGTCACGTTATTGAAATCCGGTTTTGCTAACATCTGGCTTAAGCTTTAACGGGCAAATAACAATTAGAGTTTTACAAAAAACCACACGTTTATATTCATTTACTTTAACTAAGAAACTAGGAATCATGAGTACAAATACCGCTGACATAGGTCTGATCGGCCTAGCTGTGATGGGGCAAAACCTCGCACTGAACATCGCTGACCACGGCTACACCATTGCCGTTTTCAATCGCGATCCACAAAAAACCCGTAAATTTATTGCTGACTGCAAAGAGAATGAACCATCTCATGAGCGCGTAATTGGCTATGAAGATCTGGCAACATTTGTACTCAGTATCAAGCGTCCACGCAAGATCGTTCTGCTGGTGAAAGCTGGTAGCGCAACAGATGTCACGATTAATGCGTTGGTACCATTCCTGGAACAAGGCGACATCATCGTTGATGGTGGCAATGCCCTATGGACAGACACTATCCGCCGCGAGAAAGAACTCGCAGCCAAGGGCATCGAGTTTATCGGCTCCGGCGTTTCCGGCGGTGAAACAGGCGCCCGTTTCGGCCCTTCCCTGATGCCAAGCGGCACACGCAAGGCATGGTCTTCCCTTGAGCCTATCTGGCGCGATATCGCTGCCAAGGTTGATCCGGTAACCGGCCAGCCACTGGAAGGCGCAGCGCCAGGCAAGCCGATTGAAGGCGGCTTCTCATGTGCTGAATACATTGGTCCGGACGGCGCAGGCCATTACGTAAAGATGGTACACAATGGGATCGAATACATTGACATGCAGCTGATCTGCGAAGCTTACTGGCTGATGAAGAATCTGCTTGGCATGCAGGCCGATGAAATCGGCAAAGTATTTGAAGAGTGGAATCAGGGCGAACTCTCCAGCTTCCTGATCGAGATTACCGGCGATATCCTGCAGCAGAAAGATCCAGAAGGCGATGGCTTCCTGGTGGATAAGATTATGGATGCGGCCGGACAGAAAGGCACTGGCCAGTGGACAGCTGCCAATGCACTTGAATTGGGTGCCCCAGCCAATGCGATTGCTGCAGCTGTATTCGCACGCGCACTTTCTACAGTTAAGGATGAGCGTGTCGCTGCCAGCAAGATTCTGAAAGGCCCGGCTATCAAGCAGGAAGCCGACCGTGAGAAGATTATCAACGCCATCAAGAATGCGCTGTATTGCTCCAAGATCTGCGCTTATTCTCAAGGCTTCCAGTTAATCGACAAAGCGCAGGTTGCCTACAACTGGAAACTCAACTTTGGCGAGATCGCCCAGATATGGCGTGGCGGTTGTATTATCCGCGCTCGCTTCCTGCAGAAGATCACAGATGCTTATGCACTCAACTCCCGCCTGAAGAACCTGATGCTGGACCCATACTTTGCCAATGCCCTGCATGAAGGTCAGCAAAGCTGGCGTGAAGTAGTTTCACTGGCAGTCATGAATGGTATCCCGGCACAAGCGTTCTGCGCTGCGCTGGCTTACTTTGATGGTTACCGCAGTGCTGTATTGCCAGCCAATCTGCTGCAAGCCCAACGTGACTTCTTTGGCGCGCATACTTATGAGCGCACCGACAAGCCACGTGGCCAATTCTTCCATGTCGATTGGCCAGCAGAAGAACGTATCCAGTTAGAAATCTAAAAGGATAAAGTCGCTACAAAAAAGCCTGCCAAAAGCAGGCTTTTTTGTTGTCCGCCGCCTGTGATTTCAATTAGTGCTAACATCCGGCTACGAGACAACGAGACCATGACAAGCGAATACAGAATTCAAGCACTGACACTCCATCATCTGGATGAGATGCACTCACTAGAGCTGGCAGTATGGCCGCAGCCACTGGCTGCCAGCCGTGAAAAATTAGCTCATCGTCTGGATTTAAACCACACTCTGCTGGGGCTTTGGAGCGAGAACTTACTAGTTGGCATGGCGAGTTACCGCCTTGGCTGGCTGGATTTGCACAGCAAGGAAAGTTTTCCACAAGACTTTATCAGCTTCTCTGGCAATTCTAATCAAGCGCCTTTCAATGCTGCCTTTGCATACAATCTTGGAATACACCCTGCCTATCGTGGCAGGCAAATGACAACTGCGTTAGTAGAAGCTGTACTCAATTCCGCCCGTCAAGCGGGCTGCAATTATGTGGTAGGCGATGGACGCTGCCCTTCTTATAACGGCAGTGTTGAAGAGAACATCCCACCACGCCCTGCCTTCAAACAAGCGCTTGATGACATCATCTCTAAAGGCAAGGCTGCGAGCAAAGATGACTATCTGCTAGACCCTGTGCTGAACTTCTATCACCATCTGCTGGATTGTCAGTTTCTGTGGGCTATCCCCGCCTTTATTCCTGCTGATGATGCATCAGGT
>CAYXMC010000104.1:0-6114 GCA_964466095.1 uncultured Methylophilaceae bacterium
CGTATCCACTTCCTGAAAACTGAAGTCGTTATCGTCATCACCATTGCCGCCATTTTCATCCCAGCGCGTGTTGCCTCCAGCAAATTCGAAGTAATCGTCATTCAGCTCCTGCGCTTTGGGGCTATCTGCCTCGCTGCTGCCGGGCTCGGCCGGAGCAGGGATGCTGGTTTCCGGCGCTGAGGCAGAGGGGATAAAATTGTCCGGCACATCACTGCCATCTTCGTTTTTCTCAACTCTTTCCAGCAAAGGGTTGGCTTGCAGTATGCCTTCCAGCTCCTGGTTAAGCTCCTGCGTAGACAATTGCAGCAAGCGTATAGATTGCTGTAGCTGCGGTGTCAGCGCCAGATGTTGGGAGAATCGTAGTTGTAGGCTTTGTTTCATAAATACTTTTCGGGTGGCCGCATTACAGGCGGAAGTCCTTGCCCAGATAAACTTCTCTTACGCTGTCATTGTGGATGATCTCGCTGGGCTTGCCCGAGGCGAACACACGGCCCTCGTTGACGATATAAGCCCGATCACAAATCCCCAGAGTCTCACGCACGTTATGGTCAGTAATCAATACGCCGATATTCCTTTCAGTCAGGAAGCGAATGATCTTCTGGATATCCAGTACAGCAATCGGGTCGATCCCGGCAAACGGCTCATCCAGCAGGATAAAGCTCGGATTGCTGGCTAGACAACGTGCAATCTCCACACGGCGGCGCTCGCCACCAGACAAACTTACCGCAGGATTATTGCGGATGTGCGTAATGTGCAATTCATCCAGCAGCGATTCCAGCTGTTCTTTCATCTGGCCGCTGGTCAATTTCTGCAATTCCAGTATCGCCATAATATTCTCTGCCACCGTCATCTTGCGGAAGATGGAAGGTTCTTGCGGCAGGTAAGCCAGCCCCATGCGCGCACGCTGGTGTATTGGCATGCGGCTGACATCTTTGCCATTGAGTAGTATGCGGCCATCATCCAGCCGAACTAGCCCGACAATCATGTAAAAACTGGTGGTCTTGCCTGCGCCGTTAGGACCGAGCAATCCTACTACCTCGCCACTATTCAGGCGCAGAGAGATATCCTGCACTACAGTGCGTGACTTGTACTGCTTGCGCAGGCCTTCTACGATTAACTCACTCATCAGCTACTGGTCTTTTGCTTTATGTTGTTCTGGCATCTATGTTATCAAGCAATCGGCTGCCTTATGGTGTGGCTGGCTGATCTGCCGGCACTGCTTTTTTCTTGGGCTGAATCACCGCACGTACGCGGCCATTCGGAGTGCCGGGTGTGGCAGCTTGTGAACCACCACCTATCACTTCTGCATATTCGGAATTGGCGTCATACATGATGTAATCCCCATGTACTATATCTTCGCCACGTTTTACCCAGGCTTTAGTGAATAGCTGCACTTTATCCATGCGACCATCGTACTCAATACGCTGCGCGCTGCCTTCCATGTACTCGTTCTTGCCTTCACGTTTTTGCCTGAAAGTCGTCGGGTTGCCCAGCGATGTGCTGTGCTGAAATCCCTCTTTATCTTCACGTACGATAAGCTTGTCACCACGTATCATCAGGGTGCCCTGAGTCAGGATCACATTGCCGCTATAGGTGCTTGTTTTCTTGGCATCATTGACGGTTACCGCATCTGCTTCCAAATCAATCGGCTTTTCGCGGTCTGCCTTTTCGGCATGCAGCGGCAAACTGATTAAAGTCGCCAGTATCATTAGCAGTGTTGAACCAAGGGTTTTCTTCATATCATCTCCGACATTCGGCTTTTAATCTTGCGGTTTCCGCAGTGTGGTTTTCACCCTGCCCGCAGGCTTTACGGTTTTCTTGTTCGTGTTTGCCACACTCTTTTGTGTGGTTGCCTTTTGTGGCAATACCGGTGCTTTCAGTAATTCTGCTCGCGCTTCCACTTTATTTGCGGGCTTCTCGTAATGCACTTTGACCTTGCTGAGCAGATCCACTGTTTTCTGCTTCTTGTCGTAAACCATGCCGGTTGCATAGATCACAGTCTTCGGCTCTTGCGTAATCACAACAGGCTTGTCAGTCGTCGCCACTTCAGTCTTTGGCACCAGCTTCAGGTAAGAGGTGGTAACCGTCATTTCGCCTCTATCCTTAAAAGCCTGCCGTACTACTCTCACATTATCCATGAACTCAATGGTTTCTCCATCACTGGAAACAACACCTCTATCACCTTCTATTCGCGTGTACGGCTTGTCTATCGCGAACTGCGTAAAATGCGGGCTTAGCAACTTGGTCGAGTCATCGTCCGGATAGTGCTTCATCTCCGCTGCTTTCAACACATATCGCAAATTTCCATTGCTGTCAGTCCTGCTGGTCGTAAAGTTGTGCAGTATGTAATCTGGATCATGACGGCTACTGCCATCCACCTTGGGCTCAGGCGATTGCACTGTGCGGTCTATCCAAAAGGTCAGGATAGCCAGCAATGCCAGCACCCCCAGCGGAAACAATATGGTCGAACGTCCGTGCATCAGGTCTTATTTCAGGTACTTTGCCATTTGTTCGTCAAATGTGCCCTGAGCTTTCATAATCAGCTCGCACAGCTCTCGCACCGCACCAAACCCTGCCTGCCGCTCCGTCACATAATGCGCATATTCCTTGACCAATGGCCATGCATGGGGCACGGCTACAGCCAAGCCGCAACGGCGCATCGGGGCGATATCCACAACATCATCACCCATGAAAGCACACTCTTCAGCTTCTACCTGCATGTCCTGCAGCAATTGATTGAATGCCACCAGCTTGTCTTCAGCACCCTGATAGATATGCTTGACTTTGATATTCTCGGCGCGCTTGATCACGACTTGTGAGGTGCGACCGGTCATGATGGCCATGCGCATACCCGTCTTGTGCAACATTTTCAGCCCTAGCCCGTCATGCGAATGGAAGAATTTGTATTCCTGTCCATCATCGCCCAAACCCAAGCCACCGTTAGTCATCACGCCATCAATATCGAAAATCACGACCTTGATACGCTTGGCACGCTCTTCTACCGAACTCATCAAACCACCTTTGCCATCAATAAATCGTGCATGTTCAATGCACCCACCAGACTGCCGTGCTCATCCAGCACCAGCAGACTGGTAATCTTTCTTTGCTCCATCAATGCCACAGCGTCTATGGCAAGCTTGTCTGGCATGATGCTGCAAGGATTGCGGTGCATCACCTGATGCATCAAAGTCTTGCTTACATCCACTCCCTGCTCAAAAGCACGGCGCAAATCGCCATCGGTAAACACCCCCACCGGTTTTTGCTGAGTATCCACTATTGCTGTCATACCCAGCCCCTTGCGTGACATCTCAAGCAAGCCAGCAGATAAACTGGCAGATTCGGCAACGGTCGGGATTGCATCTCCGCTGCGCATGACATCACTGACACGTACAACCAAACGCCGCCCCAAACGCCCACCCGGATGCGAACGCGCAAAATCTTCGGCTGAAAAATCACGCAAATCCAGCACGGTTACTGCCAAGGCATCACCTAGCGCCAGTGCTGCTGTAGTACTGGCAGTGGGGGCCAAGCCAAGTGGGCATGCCTCCTGTGAGACATGAGCATCAAGATGAATATCGGAGTCGTGCGCCAAGCTGGAATCTGGATTGCCGGTAATGCTGATGATCTTGGTGCCAAGCCGCTTCAGCACAGGCAGTATGGCCAGCAGCTCTTCACTTTCACCGGAGTTGGAGAGGGCAATCAGTACATCGTCTTTGGTCATCATGCCCAGATCACCGTGGCTTGCCTCGGCGGGGTGCATGAAGAAAGCCGGGGTGCCAGTGCTGGCAAAGGTTGCAGCGATCTTGCTGCCGATATGGCCTGATTTCCCCATACCGCTCACCACAACGCGGCCCCGGCATTGTAAAATAAGGTCAACGGCCTGGACGAAGCGATGATCCAAGCGCTGAGCCAGCGCTTGGACTTCATTTGCTTCAATCTGCAATACCTCTCTGGCCAGCTCTATCGGTGCTTTTTTGGCACCGATTTTTTGTAATTTGGAGATTCCCATACGTCAAAGTATAAAAGGGAATCTGCCGCGAATAAAGGATGAAACCGCAAATAAAGCCGATTTTTATCAAAGTCGGCATAAATTTTGCCTTGATTGCTGTTTATGCACGAAACTCTGCCTACCATCCTGCTTTTATTGACCAGCTCAGTGCTGGCAGTTGCACTGTTTCGCGTGCTGCGTCTGCCGGCAATGCTGGCCTATTTTCTGGTCGGCCTGATTCTTGGTCCCAAGACCTTTGGTTTCCTGCCGGATACCGAAGCCAACCGCGAGCTGGCTGAATTCGGCATTGTCTTCCTGATGTTTAGTATCGGGCTGGAATTCAGCCTGCCGCAACTTTATGCCATGCGCCGCACGGTCATCGGTGTGGGTGGCGCACAGGTGCTGATCACCATGCTGCTGGTCATGCTGGCAGCAATTGCCCTTGGTCTTAGCTGGCCTGCTGCACTGGTGATAGGGGGTGCCATCACCATGTCGTCCACGGCCATTGTTTCCAAGATGCTGGTTGAGCGGCTGGATATCAATTCACGCCATGGTCGTCTCTCAATCGGTGTGCTGCTGTTTCAGGATATTGCCGTTGTGCCCTTGCTGGTGCTGATCCCGGCGCTGGCAGAACATTCCGATGATCTGGTTGGTACGCTGATGCTGGCTTTCTTCAAGGCTGCCATTGTGCTGATCCTGCTGTTTGTGTTTGGCAAGACCTTGATGAACCGCTGGTTTAGTCTGGTTGCCCGTCTGCGCTCGCGTGAGCTGTTCGTCATGAATGTGCTGATGGTGACCCTTATCTTGGCTTACGCTACCAAGCTTGCTGGCCTTTCATATGCGCTTGGGGCATTTATCGCCGGCATGCTGATTTCGGAGACCCGCTACCGCTATCAGGTTGAATCTGACATTGCTTCTTTCCGCGACATTTTGCTGGGGCTGTTCTTCATCACAGTCGGCATGTTTCTGGATGTAGGCAAGCTGGCCGATAACCTCGGTTATGTTTTCGTCGCACTGCTGGGCCTGATTATCCTTAAATCGGTGATTGTGGCTTTAGTTTGCCGGATCTTTGGCTATGAGCCGGGCGTAGCGGTGCGTGCCGGTGTAACACTGGCGCAGGCTGGGGAATTCAGTTTTGTGCTGCTGGCCTTGGGTTTCGATCATGGTTTGGTCGATGGTCCGGTCTTGCAGGTGGTGCTGGCGGCATCCTTGCTATCCATGGTCACTGCCCCTTTCATTATTCAACACAATCTGCAGATCGCCGAGTTCTTCTCACGCAGTTACACACGTAACCGCAGCCGTCAGATTGCTGGTATCCAGTTAGTGGGCAAAGAGCTGGCAGACCACGTGATTATCTGCGGATTTGGTCGCAGCGGTCAGTACCTTGGTCGTTTCCTAGCTGAGGAAAAGATACCTTTTATCGCGCTGGATATAGACCCAACCCGCGTGCAAGAGGCTGCCGCCGCGGGTGAACGTGTGATGTATGGGGATGCATCACGGCGTATTGTTTTGCAGGCTGCGGGGGCTGAACGTGCCAAGGCACTGATTGTCAGTTATAACGATGCCCCTTCGGCAATGAAGATTCTGCATGTGGTGGAAGAAAACTATCCCGGCCTGCCTGTCATCATTCGCACCGTAGACGATAGCAATATGGAAGCTTTCCGTGAAGCCGGGGCCAGCGAAGTGGTGCCGGAAGTGTTGGAAGGTAGCCTGATGCTGGCTTCCCATGCTTTGGTGTTGCTCGGTGTGCCACTGAATCGCGTGGTCAAGCGTATACGCCGCTTCCGTGAGGAACGCTACAAAATGTTCCGCGGCTTCTTTCATGGTGTTAGCGATGCCGAGCAGGAAGCGCATGAGAACGGGCAGTCGCGCTTGCATTCCGTGGTAGTGCCTTCGTCAGCTTACTGCACGGGTAAGCGTATTATTGATATTGGGCTGACTGGATACAATATTGAAGTCAAAAGTGTGCGCCGGCTGGACTTGCAGCCAGTGGAAGTTAATCCCTATTACACGTTCTGTGAAGGCGATGTGGTGGTCTTGCTGGGCAAACCAGAAGATCTCGCCAGCGCAGAGAAAATGCTGTTGACTGGCAAATGAGTACATCCATCCTGATTGCCGGCGGCGGT
>CAYXMC010000105.1:0-6093 GCA_964466095.1 uncultured Methylophilaceae bacterium
GTGTAGTGTATTTTCCAGATTCATCATGTACTGCGACAGGGCTAAAACATGGAAACTGCTATCATGATTATCATGAGCAAGCTATGCGGAAGGCCTTGACTGGCCTTATTTGTTATCAATAATCTGCTGCAATGCCTCCAAAAACCTTGCGTTCTCAGCCAATAGCCCAATACTGACTCGCAAATAATCAGGCATCTCATAATTGGCAACGGGTCTTACAATGACACCTTTTTTCAGTAGTTTTTGGTAAACCTCGCTAGCTTGGCCAATACGGAAGCTTACAAAATTACCGAACGAAGGAATGTAGTGCAGGCCAAGATTGCTTAAACCTTGGGTAATCTGCTGCATACCCGCCTGATTCAATGCATAGCTACGCTCAACAAAAGCCTCATCTTCAAGTGTCGCCACTGCTGCCACCTGCGCCAGGCTATTGACATTAAATGGCTGACGGACTCGATTCATCATATCGGCCACTTCGGCAGCAGCCATTGCAAAGCCGATGCGTAAGCCAGCCAGTCCATAAGCCTTAGAGAATGTGCGTGAAATAATCAGGTTTGGAAACTCAGCCAGCCAACTGATGGCTTGGGATTTATATTCTGCCGACAAGTATTCGTCATATGCTTCATCCAGCACCACCAGCACGTTTTTTGGGACAGCCAGCATGAACGCCAGCAGAGCATCCCTGGCAAGCAAAGTCCCTGTTGGATTATTCGGGTTGGCAATAAAAATCAGCTTGGTAGCAGCCGTAATTGCTTTAAGCATGGCAGTCAGGTCATGCCCAAAATCAACAGCAGGTACTACAACCCCCTTGGCACCAACTGCTTGGGTAACCAATGGGTATACGGCAAATGCATGCTGAGAATAAATTGCCTCACTACCAGGCGTAAGAAAAGTGCGGGCAGCAAGCTCCAAAATATCGTTAGAGCCATTACCAAAAACCAACTGATCCGGCTTTAGCTGGAATTTACGACTGATGGCATCACGCAAAGCGAAACTGTTACCATCAGGATATCGGGCGATCTCCTCCAGTGCATCCTGCATGGCCTCATAAGCCTTAGGGCTGATTCCTAGCGGGTTTTCGTTGGATGCCAATTTGACAATCTGGCTGACCTCAAGACCCATTTCGCGTGCAAGTTCGCTAATAGGCTTACCAGGCTGATATGGTGCGATTGATCTGATATAAGAAGGTGCAAGGTCACATAACCCGGTCACGATGAATTCCCGTCTAAAAAATCAAATAGAAAACGTTAGTTGAATGTATTAGTAGCGCGCTTTGAATTTTACCACCGTGCTGCAATTTACCCCATGGATGCGACAGCCACCCCTGCCTTGTTCATCCGCTTTGCCTCATACATGGCATGATCCGCACGCCGAATAATGTCTATAGGAGTAGCGTCTTTATAGGGGAACATGGCGATTCCAATACTTGCGGAAAGCTCAACAATCGGCGGTATATTCTGCACATTGATGGCAATCTCCAGTTGTTGCAGCAGCTTATTGGCCAATGCCTTGGCAGCTGCTTCGTTCTGAATATTTTTAGCAAGCACGAAAAACTCATCGCCACCCAAGCGTGACAAGGTGTCAGTCTCACGCATCACCTGCAAAAACCGGCGTGTTACCTCCTGCAAGACCTGATCGCCAACGGCATGTCCGTAGGTATCGTTGATTGGCTTGAAATTATCTAAATCAAGAAACAAGCCGGCACAGACTTGATCATTCCTCACTGCAAAATTGACTGCCTGCTCGATCCTGTCCATCAACAATTCACGGTTAGGTAAGCCAGTCAACCGGTCATGCAAAGCCCGTTCATGCTGATGCTGACGCTCGGCATCCAGCTGCTGTTCACGCAAAAACAAGGTGCGACTTTGCTGCTCGCTGGTATAGCTGGCAAAGGCACCCATGATATTGGCCGAAATAATGAAAAAATTGTGACTGAACAATGAGAAAAATGGTAACTCGCTGAACATCAAGTTATATATTAATAATGAAACCAAGCTGATACTGGTTGCATAAACAAAACGCAAGCCAGAGAAATAGTGATTCCAGAAAATGATCAAGATCAAACCCGGATAGAACAGATTAATACCCTCAAGTGAGAGGTAGGTCATTTTTCCCAGCAGGCCAAAACTGGCAAAAAAACCTACGACGGAAAGCATCCACTGATTCAGGCGCGAAAAATTGCGGAAATAGCTCAGACCAAAGACAGAAAAGGCGATCACAAGCACCATGGCGAGGATATAAATAGCCTTGAGGAAACTCTCTGGTGGAATAAAATAGAAATCCATCAGACCATAAAGGCCGTACAAAATACCCCCAACCAGCAGAGCAATGCGTGCCTGAAATTTTAGGGCTGGCAGGCGATACTGGCGATAACAGGTTTCCAGTCGCTTGTCTCGGAAGCTCAAAGTTAAGGGGTGCCATTGCACAGATTCAAGTAATTCGCGGTCAATCAGCATGGTGACTCACCCCCTACCCTTGCCAGTCAGATCACAGCCACCGGATAAGAGCCCAGCACCTTAAGCAGCGAAGCACGTTGATCAATCTCTGCCAGTGCATTTTTGACTGCGCTATCCTGATGATGCCCTTCGATATCAATATAGAACACATATTCCCATACCCCGGTTTTTGAAGGGCGGGACTCGAACTTGGTCATACTCACTTGATGGCGGGCGAATGGTTCCAGCAAGGCAACCACCGCCCCAGGCTGGTTTTTCGCGGCAACCAGCAAGGATGTCTTGTCCTGACCTGATGGGGCGACATCATGTTTGGAAAGCACAAGGAAGCGCGTGGTGTTCTTCGGGTCATCCTCAATATTACTGGCAAGCATATTCAACTCGAACAACTCCGAGGCTCGACGGCTAGCAATTGCTGCTGCTGCAGGTTCTGCGGCTACCATTCTGGCAGCCTCTGCATTACTAGCAACCGCGTGGCGAGCGGCATTTGGCAGATGCTTGTTCAGCCATTCATGACACTGGGAAAGCGATTGTGTGTGGGAATAGACATGCTTGATATCAGCGAGCGAGGCTTGCTTACTGAGCAAATTATGATGGACTGGTAATTCTACTTCACCACATATTTTGAGGCTGGTAGCCATCAACAAATCAAGCGTACGGCCAACGGCACCTTCAGTAGAATTCTCCACTGGTACAACGCCATAATCCGCTTCGCCGGATTCCACCATGCGAAAAACTTCGTCTATAGATACACACTGCCTAGGTGATGAGAGCCCACCAAACTGCTTATTGGCGGCCTCTTCACTGAAAGTACCTAGGGGGCCAAGGAATGCAACAGACAATTCTTTTTCCAGTGCCCGGCAATTAGACATAACACTACGAAAAATCGCAGTGATTGCTTCAGCAGGCAATGGGCCTTGATTCTGTTCCATCAGTCGACGCAACACCTGCGCTTCTCGTTCTGGTCGGTAGATCACACCATCGTCTTTGAGGTTACCGATCTGGTGTGCGATCTTCGCTCGCTGATTTACCAAATCCAGCAATTTCTGGTCGATTGCATCAATCTGGTCACGGCATTGTTTCAGCTGATCACTCATGACTTATCCATGTACCTTTGCGAACGTTTTCATGAAATCAATCAAGGCCTGCACACCCTCTAGTGGCATAGCGTTGTATATGGATGCCCGCATACCGCCAACCAGTTTGTGGCCTTTCAACTGCAACAAGCCATTGGCTTGCGCTTCCTTAAGAAAAAGCTCATCCAGAGACTTATCCTTGAGCGTGAAAGGCACATTCATGCGGGAACGGTTCTCCAGCGCAATAGGCGACTGATAAAAACCAGAACTCTCCAGATAATCATAAAGCAAAGCGGATTTCTTGATATTCATCTGCTCAATTGCAGCCAATCCCCCCTTGGACTTCAGCCATTTGAAAACAAGGCCTGCCATGTAAATACCGTAAGTAGGCGGTGTGTTATACATCGAGTCATTATCAGCATGTATCTTGTAATCCAGCATGGTGGGGGTACCTGCTTGCGCATGCCCGATCAGATCATCGCGGATGATAACGATAGTCAAACCGGCCGGACCAATATTTTTCTGCGCACCAGCATAAATCAGATCATAACGACTGACATCAATGGGACGAGAAAGGATGTGCGAAGACATGTCTGCAACCAATGGCACATCTCCGGTTTCCGGAATCCAGAAAGTCTCCACCCCACCTATTGTCTCGTTAGAGGTGTAATGTACATAGGCCGCCTGTGGATCAAGATTCCATGTGGACTGCGAAGGCATATAACTGTAGTTCTTGTCTTTGGAACTAGCGACCACGTTAACTGCACAATACTTACGCGCTTCATCAATCGCTTTTTGTGCCCAAATACCACTGTCGACATAATCGGCACTTTTCTTGCCGCGTAGTAAATTGAGCGGAATCATGGAAAACTGTAAATGTGCACCACCCTGCAAAAACAGTACTTTGTAATTTGCCGGGATAGCCAGCAGTTCACGTAAATCGGCCTCGGCCTCTTGGGCGATCTGCAAGAACTCTTTACCGCGGTGCGACATTTCCATCACCGACATGCCTGAGCCGTGCCAATCCATCAGTTCGGCTTGGGCCTGGGCTAATACCTCCTTGGGCAGAACAGCCGGGCCAGCCGAGAAGTTATAAACCTGTACCATGTCAGACGTTATTCCTCAGCTTCATCGTCAGTTTCAACAACCTTCTCAAGGCCAGATAACTTCTCGCCTTCTCCCAGATTAATCAGAGTCACGCCCTGAGTTGCGCGGCCAAGCTCACGTATTTCTTTTACTCGTGTACGGATTAGCACACCACCTGTGGTAATCAGCATAATCTCATCATCATCACCTACCAATCTGGCTCCGATAACAATGCCATTACGCTCGCTAGTGGCAATAGCCTTAACACCCTGAGTAGCACGGCCAGAATGGCGGAAATCAGCTAGCACAGTACGCTTGCCATAACCATTCTCTGTTGCTACAAGTACAGTCTGCTTGTCGTCTTCAGCAATCAGTAGTGAGATCACCTGCTGTTTTGCCTGCAGTTTCATACCACGCACACCACGGGCAGCACGCCCCATACCTCTTACATCTTCCTCATCAAACCAGACTGCTTTGCCAGCATTGGAGACCAGTACGATATCATTAGCGCCGTTAGTAATTTCAGCACCAATCAGGTAGTCACCATCGTCAAGGTTGATAGCAATAATGCCGGAACGACGCGGATTAGCGAACTCAACTAGAGCAGTCTTTTTCACGGTGCCCTGTGCGGTCGCCATGAAAATATAATGGTTCTCATCAAACTCTTTGACAGGCAGGATGGCATTGATCTTCTCGCCCTCTTCCAGTGGGAACAGATTGACGATCGGTTTGCCACGGCTGATACGGCTGCCTTGCGGTACTTCGTAGACCTTAAGCCAGTAAACACGGCCCCGGCTGGAGAAACAGAGGATGTAATCGTGCGTATTGGCGACGAACATCTTGTCGATAAAATCGTCTTCCTTGGTAGCTGCGGCTTGTTTACCGCGGCCGCCACGGCGCTGGGCACGGTACTCGTCCAATGGCTGAGACTTGATATAACCCGTATGCGACAAGGTCACCACCACATCCTGGGGTGTAATCAGATCTTCCAGCGACAAGTCCTGAGCATTGTGCACAATTTCGCTACGACGCTTGTCACCAAACTGTTGTTTTATAGCAGAAATCTCTTCTACGATAATGGCAGTCACTCGTTCCGCTCTTGCTAGGATATCCAGCAAATCGGCAATCACATCCATGACTTCCTTGTATTCATTGACAATCTTGTCCTGCTCCAGACCAGTCAGGCGTTGCAAACGCATCTGCAGGATTTCCTGAGCCTGCACGTCGGACAACCTATACCCATTCGGTGTAAGGCCAAAATCAACAGACAGTCCTTCAGGACGCGAAGCTTCCATTGCGGCGCGCTTCAACATCTCTTCGACCACAGGAGATTTCCAGGTACGCGCCATCAACTCTTTCTTGGCCTCTGGTGGGGTTGGTGCAGCCTTAATCAAGGCAATCATTTCATCCACGTTTGCCAGTGCAACTGCCAAGCCTTCGAGCACATGACCACGCTCGCGCGCCTTGCGCAGCTCGAA
>CAYXMC010000106.1:0-6047 GCA_964466095.1 uncultured Methylophilaceae bacterium
GTCATCCGGTATTTGTTGCCCAACACGCTACCGCCACTTGCTGCCGCGGGTGCCTGGAAAAATGGCATCAGATAGAAAACGGTCGGGCGCTAACACATGATGAAATCAATTATATCCTGACAATTCTCCGGCGCTGGTTAGCGCAATATGAATTGAGCTAACCCGGTTTTCACTTAGGAACTAAAACAAACTAGCTGGCGTGCTTTTTAAGGCCAGAACCGTTGAAATGCATCGTATAACTCTGGCGAGCTGATTGCCGCCCCACGTTGCATACAGATAGCTGCGGCAAACTGATTGGCACGATCCAGCGTAGTTTGTAATGGCCAGTTTCTCAGCAGCCCCAGCATGAATACTGCGGCATAGGCATCACCAGCACCCACGCTATCGACGAACTCCGCACCAAGCTTGACCGGTGCCGATTGATGTACCCTTCCTTCGGCATCCAGCAGCCAGCTACCCTGCTCGCCGCAAGTCACCAGTACTTGCTGCAGTGCAAACTTTTGCTGCAAGGCGTTGGCCTGGGCTTGAGCATCGCCAGCGATCCCCAAAATCTCTGCGACAACAGTTAGTTCTTCATCATTAATCTTGAGGATATCAGTCGCATCAAGGGAATGCAGAATCACCCCTTTGTCATACCAGGGTGCACGCAGGTTGATATCCAGAAACACCGGGCAATCGCATTCTGCCGACAGGGCTTCCAGTGTCATGCGGGATTCCAGACTGCGCTGCGCTAGTGTGCCGCAATAGAACAGATCGGGCGGGTATTCTTCCAGTATCTCCAGTGCCACTGCACGGTTGATATGGTCATAGGCTTGATCCGGCAGTATCTCGAAACGATGACTGCCGTTTTCCAGCAATACATTCACTTGCCCTGTCGGGTATTGCATGTCGAACTGCATGCCGACGGTATCCATACCCAGTTTATCCATCTCTGCTAACAAGTTGTCGCCCAGCTTATCGTTACCAATACTGGAGATCATCAAGGGGTGCAGGCCGAACGCCTGCAAATGGCGTGCAGCATTGAATGGCGCACCGCCTAGTACGCTACGCTCAGGGAATATGTCGGCCAGCACTTCGCCAAATATAAGGATATTGCCTGACATCACAAGCCACTCAGTACCTTGATATGCGCTGCCACACTGCGGCCTAGGGCGTGCAATTCATAGCCCCCTTCCAGTACCGAGACAATCCGCCCTTGTGCATATTTGTCAGCGATATCCTTGAGTTGCTGGGTCACCCATGCATAGTCGGCCTCTACCAGCCTGAAATGTGACATCTCATCCTCGCGGTGTGCATCAAAACCTGCAGAAATAAACAGTATTTGTGGCTGGAAGGCCTCTAGCGCAGGCAGCCAGTGTTCACTGACAGCCTCACGGAAGCCACTTCCATCAGTGCCTGCTGGCAGTGGTACATTGATGATGTGCTCATTGCTGGCAACATCATGATAAGGGTAGAAGGGGTGCTGATAAGTGGAACAGAACATCACGCGCGGCTCATCTTTGAACATTTCTACCGTGCCATTACCCTGATGCACATCGAAATCTGCGATTGCCACCCGCGTCAGGCCATGCTGCGCTATCGCGTGGGCAGCGCCTACGGCGACATTGTTGAAAAAGCTGAAGCCCATGGCTTTGGCCGATTCCGCATGATGGCCCGGCGGGCGAATGGCACAAAAAGCATTTGCCACTTCTTGTCGCATCACCAGATCGGTTGCCAGTACCACCGCACCTGCTGCGCGTAATGCAGCTTGCAGGGTGGTGGGAGTCATCACGGTGTCAGCATCCAGATTGACCACACCTTCGGCGGGTGCAATGCGGTGGATATACTCTATGTAATCTTCAGCGTGTACACGCGACAGCTGCTCGAATGTTGCCAGAGGGGCATCATGTTGTTGCAGGAAATGGGTCAGCCCAAATGCAATCAGCTGGTCATCTATCGCCATCAGGCGCTTGGGAGATTCTGGATGATCTTGACCCAAGTCATGTTTAAGGCAGTCAGAATGTGTAATATAAGCTGTATACAATTTGGCATCCCTTAGCGGGCTTTTAATCTGATGACTGGCATTCTACCTCGCCAGCTGTGCAACAAGTAAGGACACATGGGCCAGCATTATCTGCACAAACTGTTTTCTCCGCGCGCAGTCGCTGTGATCGGCGCTAGTGACAAGCCCAATTCAGTGGGGGGCGTGGTCTTTCGCAACATGCTGGAGAATGGATTCAAGGGCAAGCTGTATGCAGTCAATCCCAAGCATGCCACGATACAAGGCACTACGGCCTATGCTTCCGTAGCGCTTATTCCCGAGACTGTAGAACTGGCGGTGATCTGTACTCCGGCGCCTACTGTACCCGGCATCATCGCAGCTTGTGGTCAACGCGGCATTCAGGCAGCTGTCGTGCTATCTGCCGGGTTTGCCGAAATTGGCGAAGCTGGCGCAAATATCCAGCGAGAGATGCTGGCAAACGCACGCGCTCACGGCGTACGCATCATAGGCCCCAACTGTCTGGGTATCATGCACACCAGCAGCGGGTTGAACGCTACATTCTTCAATGGCAGGGTCAAACCGGGCAAGCTGGCCCTGGTGTCACAATCCGGTGCGCTGTGCACGGCCATTCTGGATTATGCCCCTGCTCATGATATCGGTTTTTCCACGGTAGTTTCCATGGGTGCATCTGCGGATGTAGATTTTGGCGAAGTGCTGGATTATCTGGCCAATGACCCGCGTACCGAGAGCATCCTGATCTATATCGAAGGCATACAGAAAGCCCGCAATTTCATGAGTTCCCTGCGCGCCGCTGCCCGCAGCAAGCCAGTGTTTGTTATCAAGGTCGGGCGTCATGAGGCTGGCTCCCGTGCTGCACGCTCTCATACGGGTGCGCTGGTGGGGGCGGATGATGTGTTCAATGCAGCCTTGCGCCGGTCAGGTGCTGTAAGAGTGATGAGTATAGGTGGCTTGTTCTCTGCCGCCCAGTCACTGGCATCCAATCGCCATTTCAGTGGCAATCGACTTGCCATCATCACCAATGGTGGCGGCCCCGGGGTCATGGCGATAGACCGGGCAGTGGACTTGGGCGTGGCGGTGGCCCAGCTTTCCGCCCAGACAGTAGAAAAGTTGAATCAAGCCTTACCAGAAACCTGGTCCCACAATAATCCTGTCGATATTATTGGTGATGCCACCCCAGAGCGTTATCGTGATGCTGTAACCCTCTGCATGCAGGATGAAGCAGTGGATGGTGCGCTGGTGATACTGACTCCGCAGGCCATGACAGAGCCGCTAGCTGTGGCGGAGCAGCTGATTGAAATTGCAGGCAGGATCAATAAACCTCTACTTACCTGCTGGATGGGATATACACAGATCAACGAATCTCGTGCGGCTTTTGCACGGGCGCGCATCCCGACTTTTCGTACGCCAGAGGCGGCAGTTGAGGCTTTTTCCTACATTACCGATTATTACCGCAACCAGCGTCAGCTGGCGCAAACACCGGGGCCGATGTCGCATCACCAGCAGCCAGATCTGGCTGGCGCACGCCGCCTGATTGAATCTGTGCTGGCAGAAGGCCGCAAGACACTGACAGAAATGGAGTCCAAGGCATTGCTGGCTGCGTTTCATATTCCGGTGGTCAACACTTCCGTTGCCCGGTCGCCGGTGGAAGCACTGTTGATCTCTCAGCAGATCGGTTTCCCAGTGGTGATGAAGATTAACTCGGTCGATATCTCCCACAAATCTGATGTAGGTGGCGTTAAGCTTAATCTGGCGAATGCGGCGGCTGTACGCGCTGCCTACAAAGACCTGATTGCTCATGTCAAAAAGGTGCGGCCAGATGCCAATATCGATGGTGTTTCAATCGAGTCTATGGTGATTAAGCCGAATGGGCGCGAGTTGATGCTGGGCGTAACCACAGACCCCTTGTTTGGCCCGGTGATTACCTTTGGTGCTGGTGGTACTGCCGTTGAAGTGATGGCAGACCGTGCGCTGGCATTGCCTCCACTGAACGGCTTCTTGGTGCGCGAGATGATACATGGCACACGGGTTTCCAAGTTGCTCGGACAATTCCGGCAGATGCCGCCTATCAGCATGGAGTCACTGGAAATGCTGCTGTTGCGGGTGTCTGAGATGGTGTGCGAATTACCGTGGTTGCGCGAAATGGATATCAACCCGCTACTGGTGGATGAGCATGGCGCGATTGCTGCTGATGCCCGCATCATGGTGGACCGTATACCGCCAACCAGCGACCGTTATGCCCACATGGCGATCTATCCTTACCCTACTCAACTGGTTAGCCAATGGAAGCTGAAAGATGGCACTCCAGTGACCATACGCCCGATACGCCCGGAAGATGCGAAGCTTGAGCAGGATTTTGTGCATGAGCTATCTGAGGAGACCAAGTACTTCCGTTTCATGAACAGTGTCAGCGAGCTGACCAATGAAATGGTGGTGCGCTTCACGCAGATAGACTACGACCGCGAAATGGCGCTGGTCGCCGTGACCGAGCAGGATGGAAAAGAGGTTGAACTGGGTGTTTGCCGCTATGCCATTAACCCGGATGGCGAGTCCTGCGAATTTGCGCTGGTAGTGAGCGATCAATGGCAGCACAAGGCCATTGGTCACAAACTGATGACTACGCTGTTCAGTGCTGCCAAGCAAAAGGGTCTGAAGACCATGGAAGGCGATGTACTTTCCAACAATAGCGATATGCTCAAGCTGGTAAAGAACCTCGGTTTTGTCATCAGCAATAATGAAGAAGACCCGGCTATCAAGCGAGTGGTGAAAGCACTTTAAAGAATGTCAGACCTCACGCTTGAACAACTGCAGCAGTTACCAGGTGCAGTAATGCTGGAGTTTGGTGCCGAATGGTGCGGTTATTGCCAAGCTGCACAGCCATTCATTGCGCAAGCACTCGCAGACTATCAGGGTATTCGTCATATCCGCATAGAAGACGGCAAAGGTAAGCGGCTAGGGCGACAATTTGGCGTCAAACTCTGGCCTAGCCTGATTTTCCTGAAAAATGGGCAAGAAATCGCTCGTTTGGTAAGACCGGTCGATAGTGCAATGATTGCTGCCAAGCTGAGCGAGATCAGCCGCTGATGCAGACTGTACGCCTGCTGTTTGCTTTGCTGTTGTTGGCCCTTGCGGAGTTTGCATGGGCAGACCCATACCCGCTGACGGTTGAATCCAAGCATGTGGGGAAGGAGATATGGGTCATTGGTCATAATCAAGGCTATTCCAGTGTATCCATCAAGGCGGTGCTGACCGAGCAGGAGAATATTGCCAGCGATCAGCGTTGGCCGGTTTATGCAGTATTGCCGCCGCAACGCGATACCACCATTGCCAGAATCTACGCTGCAGACAAAAATCGTGGCTATCGTTTCAGTACTTCGGTATCGTCATTGCTAGGCGATTTCAATGCGCAGCAAGATAGTACTGCCATGTATCGCCTGCCTTATCAGGATGGCAGCAGCCATGTGATCGGTCAGGCGATTGATGGCGTCAAGACCACCCACAACACCCCGCTTAGTCTCTACGCCGTGGATTTTAATATGGCAGAAGGCACGCCCATTGTTGCTGCACGTGGCGGCGTGGTTGTGCAGACCATAGACCAGTTTGCGCAGGGTGCCAATGATCCGGCATTGGTGCACCAAGCCAACTCTATCCGCATACAGCATGCTGATGGTACCCATGGCTCTTATGCACATCTGATGCACCAAGGGGTGACGGTCAAGGTTGGGCAACAGGTTCAGGCGGGGGAGGTTATAGGCTACGCAGGCTCTACGGGCTATTCCAGCGGGCCACATCTGCATTTTGCTGTGAGCCGCGTGATCAAAACGGAACAAGGGCTGGATGAAGTCTCCATTCCATTCCTGTTTTATGTGGGTAATCCCGCTTTTGCATTTGAGCCTCGCCAACGCATGAAAGTCAGCGCGTACTACAACAAGCCGGGTGAAAACCCGGCCCTTGCTCAGCCAGAGATCGTTGGCAAAACTGCTACCGAGGCGCCACAGCCATTACCTGTAAGCGCTAGCCGCACAGAGATGCATCTTAGTCTGGTGGA
>CAYXMC010000107.1:0-6032 GCA_964466095.1 uncultured Methylophilaceae bacterium
GGCGAGGGCGCAGTAAGATGCATGAAACTGGCTCTTGAAGGTATCGACGGCCCAGTCGATTACATCAACACCCACGGTACCAGTACTCCAGTGGGTGATACCAAAGAACTGGAAGCGATCCGTGAAGTGTTCGGCAATAGTGCTACTGCGATTGCTTCGACCAAGTCACTCTCTGGACATGCTCTGGGAGCTGCTGGCGTGAATGAGGCGATCTACACTTTGTTGATGATGGAACACAATTTCATTGCTGCTTCTGCCAATATCGAGACGCTTGATCCTGCTGCCGAGGGCCTGAATATCGTGCGTGAGGCTATCCATAATACCAAGGTGCAGACTGCGCTTTCCAACAGCTTTGGCTTTGGTGGCACCAACGCAACGCTGGTGCTTTCCACTAAAAATCTTTAACCAAAAATCTTTAATTAGATAAGCAATAAAAAAGGCGCCTAAGAGCGCCTTTTTTATTGTTGGCGTAAGATCACACCAGCAGGGCTGCCGCTACATGGCGACCTTCAGCCATCAGGATGTTGTAAGTGCGGCAGGCGGCTGCAGTATCCATACATTCCACGCCTATTCCGGCTTCTGTAAGTGCGCGGCTTAGTTTGGGGTGTATGAAACGGTGCTTGTCACCAGTGCCCAGCAGTACAACTTCTGGCTCAAGTGACAGTATCTTGTTGAAGTGTTCGGCAGTTAGGCTGTTAAAGTCCGTGGCCTGCCAGTCTTCCATGATCTGGTTGGGCAACACTACCAGGCTATGTTCATAACGCTTGGTGTTGACTTCGATCCAGCCTTGTCCGTAACCGGTAATTAGCTGGTTACCTTCGGCTTTGGTTAAATGCAGTTTCATGATGGAAATACTCGGGCGGTTTCGTTGCTAGAGAGGGTGCTGACAATGTAAGATAGCACACTTTTGACACAGGCCAATTCCTGAGAATTCATCTGGTTATGGAACCCATACGTAAATCCTCCAAGCTCAATAACGTTTGCTATGACATACGCGGACCGGTATTGGCGCGAGCTAAGCAAATGGAGGAAGAGGGGCACCGTATCATCAAGCTGAATATCGGTAATCCTGCACCTTTCGGCTTTGAAGCTCCTGAAGAGATTCTGCAGGACGTGATCCGCAATATGGATCAGGCCTCCGGCTACACTGATTCCAAGGGCTTATTTTCTGCACGCAAAGCCATTATGCATTACACCCAGCAGAAAAAGATTCCCGGGGTGACAATAGATGACATCATCATCGGCAACGGTGTTTCAGAACTGATTGTCATGGCGATGCAGGGCTTGCTGAACAATGGCGACCAGATCTTGGTGCCAATGCCAGATTACCCTTTGTGGACGGCAGCGGTGACGCTGGCTGGCGGTACGGCAAGGCATTATCTTTGCGATGAAGAAACCGGTTGGTTGCCAGATCTTAAAGACATTGAATCCAAGATCAATGCCAATACGCGCGGTATCGTCATCATCAACCCGAACAACCCTACCGGTGCGCTCTACCCGCGTGAAACGCTGGAAGGCATCGTCGAAATTGCCCGTCATCATGGCTTGGTGATTTTTGCTGACGAGATTTACGACAAAGTGTTGTATGACGGTAACGAACACACCTCCATCGCGTCTCTGGCAGATGATGTGCTGTTCGTGACTTTTAATGGACTTTCCAAGAATTATCGCACCTGTGGTTATCGCGCTGGCTGGATGGTGATTTCGGGTGAAAAGAAGCATGCCACCGACTTTATCGAAGGCCTCAATATGCTTGCCTCCATGCGCTTGTGCGCCAATGTGCCAGGTCAATTGGCGATTCAGACGGCATTGGGTGGCTATCAGAGCATCAATGACTTGGTGGCTCCTAGTGGCAGGCTTTGCAAGCAGCGTGATCTGGCTTATGAGATGTTGACTGCTATTCCTGGTGTGACATGCGTCAAACCGCAAGCTGCGATGTATCTGTTTCCGAAACTGGACCCCAAGATGTACCCGATTGAGGATGACCAACAGTTCATTCTGGACTTGTTACTCGAAGAAAAAGTGCTTCTTGTACAAGGTAGCGGGTTCAACTGGAAAAAGCCGGATCACTTCCGTGTTGTGTTCCTGCCGAATGTGGATGACCTGACCGAGGCCATTACGCGCATTGCACGCTTCCTCGAAAGTTATCGAAAACGCCACGGTTCCAAAGCATAAGCAGTCATTTCAAGATAGAAAGATTTAGCAGGATGAAGTCACTAAAAGTAGGTTTGTTGGGTATCGGCACTGTGGGTGGTGGTACATTCAATGTGCTGAGTCGTAATCAGCAAGAAATCAGTCGTCGTGCTGGCCGTGGCATCGAGATTATTAAAGTCGCTGACCGTGATGTTGCGCGTGCCAAAGAGATTACCCAAGGCAAGGTGGAAGTTACAGATGACGCATTTAGTGTAGTGACTGACCCAAACGTTGAAGTGGTGGTGGAATTGATTGGTGGCTACACTGTTGCCAAAGATCTGGTGCTGAAGGCAATAGAGAATGGCAAACACGTGGTCACTGCCAACAAGGCACTGATTGCTCTGCATGGCAACGAGATTTTTGCCAAGGCGCAAGCAAAGGGTGTGATTGTTGCATTTGAGGCTGCTGTAGCTGGCGGTATCCCTATCATCAAGGCGCTGCGTGAAGGTCTGGCTGCCAACAAGATCGAATGGATTGCTGGCATCATTAATGGCACCACTAATTTCATCCTCACTGAAATGCGCGAAAAAGGCTTGGCTTTTGCAGATGTGCTGGGTGAAGCGCAGCGCTTGGGCTATGCCGAGGCAGACCCGACTTTTGACGTGGAAGGCATTGATGCAGCGCACAAGCTGATGATCATGTCGGCAATTGGCTTCGGCATGCCTATGCAGTTTGATAAAGCTTATACCGAAGGGATCACCAAGCTCGAATCCAAAGATATCCGCTATGCAGAAGAACTTGGGTATCGTGTCAAACTGCTTGGTATCACCAAACGTAATGAGCAGGGTGTGGAGTTGCGCGTACACCCGACGCTGATTCCGGAAAAGCGCCTGATCGCCAATGTCAATGGCGCCATGAATGCCGTGGTGGTAAAGGGTGATGCAGTAGGCCCAACTCTTTATTACGGCGCAGGAGCAGGCTCCGAGCCCACTGCCAGTGCTGTAGTGGCAGACCTTGTTGATGTGGCACGTAACCAGTCTGTCAGCGTTGAGAATCGTGTACCTTATCTTGCCTTCCAGACAGACCAGATCGCTGAATTACCTATCTTGCCGATCGCTGAAATCAGCAGCGCCTACTATCTGCGTATGCGCGCATTGGACAAGCCTGGCGTGCTGGCCGAAGTAACCAAGATTTTGGGTGATCGTGAAATCTCTATTGATGCCATGATGCAAAAAGAACCGCAGGACAATGAAACTGAGGCGGATATCGTTATCCTCACCCATGTTACTGTGGAGAAGAACATCAACGCCGCTATTGCAGCGATTGAAGCGCTGGAAGCGATTGATGGCAAGGTAACGCGCCTGCGCATGGAAGAACTTGGCCGCTAAGCATTAACGAAACGATTAGAAGACTATGAAGTACATCTCGACCCGCGGGCAATCGCCTGCTCTCAAATTCAGTGAAATCCTGCTTGGTGGCTTGGCGCCTGATGGTGGCCTTTATCTGCCGGAAAGTTATCCGCATTTCAGCGATGCAGACCTTACTGCGATGCGCAGCATGAACTACCGCGATCTGGCTTTTACTATCCTTTCGCGTCTGGTGGATGATATTCCAGCAGCGGATTTGAAAGCGCTGATCGACAAGACTTATCGCGCAGAAGTCTACTGCTATACCCGCAACGGCCAGAACGCCGAAGACATTACCCCAACCCTCAAGCTGGAAGACAATCTTTACCTGCTCTCGCTTTCCAATGGCCCTACGCTGGCGTTCAAGGATATGGCAATGCAGTTGCTGGGCAACTTGTTTGAGTATGTGCTGGCAAAAGTTGGGCAGACCACCAATATCCTAGGCGCGACTTCTGGTGATACTGGCTCAGCTGCTGAATATGCGATGCGTGGCAAGAAAGGCATCAGTGTCTTCATGCTCTCGCCTTATAAAAAAATGAGTCGTTTCCAGACTGCGCAGATGTTCAGCTTGCAGGATGAGAATATTCACAACATCGCCGTGAAGGGCGTGTTTGATGATTGTCAGGACATGGTCAAAGCTGTTTCCAATGACCACGCCTTCAAGGCAGAGCACAAGATAGGTGCCGTTAACTCCATTAACTGGGCGCGCGTTGCAGCGCAGATTGTTTATTACTTCAAGGGTTACTTTGCCGTGACCCAGAACAATCAACAAAAGGTCAGCTTCTCAGTGCCTTCCGGTAATTTCGGTAATGTTTGTGCAGGCCATATCGCCCGCATGATGGGTTTGCCGATAGATAAGCTGGTGGTTGCGACTAACGAAAACGATGTGCTGGATGAGTTTTTCCGCACTGGGGTTTATCGTCCACGCGGCTCAGCCAATACTTACCACACTAGCAGCCCGTCCATGGATATCAGCAAAGCCTCCAATTTCGAGCGTTTTGTGTTCGATTTGGTAGGCCGTGATAGCGCGAAGATGCGCGAGTTATGGGCCAAGGTCGATAGCGGTGGCAGTTTCGACCTGAAAGCTGAAGGTTATTTTGACAAAGTAGCCGATTACGGCTTTGTCTCTGGCTCCAGCAATCATGCGAATCGCATGCAGACCATCCGTGCAACGCATGAAAAATATGGCGTGACGATTGATACTCATACTGCTGATGGCCTTAAAGTGGCGTTGGAACACCGCGATGCCAATGTGCCTATGGTGGTGTTGGAAACTGCCTTGGCCGCCAAGTTTGAAGATGCCATCGTTGAGGCTTTGGGTCATAAGCCAGAGCGACCAGCCGCCTTGAACGGGCTGGAAGATTTGCCGCAACGTTCTGACGTTATGGAATTTGACGTCGCTGCCATCAAGCAATACATCATCGAAAAAACCCGCTAGGAGAAGCTGCCCATGAAGGTCTATCACGACTTGCTGAAACATGTTCTGCAACATGGCAACAGGAAGGATGACCGCACGGGTACAGGCACGATTTCCGTATTTGGCTACCAGATGCGCTTTAATCTGGAAGAGGGCTTTCCGCTGCTCACTACCAAGAAGGTGCATCTTAAATCCATCATCCATGAGCTGTTATGGTTTCTGCAAGGCAGCACCAATATCAAGTATCTCAAGGACAACGGGGTGTCTATCTGGGATGAGTGGGCCGATGAGAACGGCAACCTTGGCCCGGTTTACGGCTATCAGTGGCGCAACTGGCCCAAGCCAGATGGCACGCATATCGACCAAATTACACAGGTCGTCAATGCAATCAAGAAAAATCCGGATTCACGACGCCTGATCGTTTCTGCCTGGAACGTAGCAGATGTCGACCAGATGAAACTCCCGCCATGCCATGCGTTTTTTCAGTTCTACGTGGCGGATGGCAGGCTCTCATGCCAGCTTTACCAGCGTAGTGCTGATATCTTCCTTGGAGTACCTTTTAATATTGCTTCCTACGCTCTCCTTACCATGATGGTGGCTCAGGTTTGCGGCCTTAAGGCTGGCGATTTTGTGCATACGCTGGGCGACGCCCACATCTACCTCAACCATTTAGATCAGGTGAACGAGCAACTTTCCCGCGAACCACGCCACTTGCCAACCATGCTTATCAATCCTGATGTTAAGGATATTTTTGGCTTCAAGTTCGAAGATTTCACCTTAGAAAACTACGATCCCCATCCTGCCATCAAGGCGCCTGTTGCAGTTTAAATAAAGGGAATAGCTCCCAATTAATTTCGGGATTTAATCCCTACAAAAGGCTGCTTATAACCACCACATGGTGGTTATAAGCAGCCTTTTTATTTGACTGAATTAACCATGGAAATCATTAACTTTATGATTTTTATAGAGATCGTTCTTTGGAAAGTCAGTTGCAATATTCCTGATGGGAAATATTCCCGTACTTAAATTCATAACTAGATACTGAGGATATAAAGCAATGGCTACGATAACAAAAT
>CAYXMC010000108.1:0-5993 GCA_964466095.1 uncultured Methylophilaceae bacterium
CATTGCGCCTTGCGGAGTTCGGATCATGCCATCGTAATGAGCCCTCTGGTTCTTTGCATGGCCTGATGCGTGTGCGTGGCTTTACGCAAGATGATGCGCATATCTTCTGTACCGAAGAGCAGGTAGAGGCGGAGGTGGCTGATTTTATTGTCATGCTCTACAAGGCTTATGGTGATTTTGGTTTTAATGACGTATTGGTCAAGCTCTCAACGCGTCCAGAAAAGCGTGTAGGGGCTGACGAGGTATGGGATAAGGCTGAAGCCGCACTGGCTGCTGCCTTGCAAAAAAACAATCTGAAGTTTGATTTGCAACCAGGTGAAGGTGCATTCTATGGCCCAAAGATCGAATTCACGCTCAAGGACAGCTTGGGACGTCTCTGGCAGTGCGGTACGATACAGCTGGATTTCAATCTGCCTGAGCGACTAGAAGCCGAATATGTGGCTGAAGACAACACACGTAAACACCCGGTTATGTTGCATCGCGCCATTGTTGGTTCCATGGAGCGATTTATTGGCATCCTGATTGAAAACTATGCGGGGGCTATGCCATTGTGGTTGTCACCGGTGCAAGCAATGGTATTAAATATCACTGATAGTCAGGCTGACTATGTGAAGCAGGTCGTTGATGAACTGCGCAAAAATGGCTTGCGTGCAGACTCGGACTTGAGAAATGAGAAAATAACCTATAAAATACGCGAACATAGCTTGCAGAAAATGCCTTACCTGCTAGTAGCGGGTGAGCGTGAGATGCAAAGCGGACAAGTAGCCGTGCGTACCAGAAAAGGTGAAGACCTGGGTTCGATGCCGTTGCAAGAGTTCATTAAGCGACTGCGTAGTGAGGTTGAAGCTAAAGGTAGCGCGGCTTAAGTTTTTTAAAAAGCACTTATAAAAAAGCTTTTTTAATTATTTGGAGAATTTGCGATAGCTCAAGAAAAAGAAGTACGAATTAACGGCGATATTACTGCGCCCCAAATTCGTTTAATCGGTGTGGAAGGCGAGCCAATTGGCATTGTGAGTCTTGCAGAGGCTCTGGCCAAGGCTGAGGAGATTGATATTGATCTAGTAGAGATCGCACCTCAGGCTGCGCCGCCAGTGTGTCGTTTGATGGATTACGGCAAATTCAAGTATGCCGAAAGCAAACGCCAGCACGAAGCTAAATTGAAGCAAAAGCAGGTTCAGGTTAAGGAAATCAAGTTCCGCCCTGGTACTGATGACGGCGATTACAATGTCAAGCTGCGCAACCTTATCAGGTTTTTGCAGGATGGTGACAAAGCCAAGATTACCCTGCGTTTTCGCGGGCGTGAAATCACCCATCAAGAATTGGGCTTGGCTTTGCTGAAAAGGGTCGAGGCAGATTTGCAGGAACATGCAGTAGTTGAGCAGTTTCCAAAAATGGAAGGCCGACAGATGGTGATGGTGTTGGCACCACACAAGAAACCAAAGCATTAAGTTTTGTAGTAGAAGTAAGTTGTTGTAGTAAAAAGTGTAGCGACGTGGCCTAAAGGCATGCCCGATCGCTCTTTTCAATTGTTCCTTTAGGAGAAAAAAATGCCAAAAATGAAGACCAAGAGTGGCGCTAAAAAGCGCTTCAAATTCTTGGGTAATGGCAAAGTTAAGCGTACACATTCGCATCTGCGCCATATCCTGACTAAAAAGACCACCAAGCAAAAGCGTAAACTGCGCGGCACGGCGATCATTTCTGCAACCGACGTCAAGCGCGTACGCGCCATGATGCCAACTCAGTAAGGAGAACGCTATGCCTAGAGTAAAACGTGGTGTCATCGCTCGTGCACGTCATAAAAAGGTTTTGAACGCAGCCAAGGGTTACCGTGGTCGCCGCAAAAACGTTTACCGCATTGCCAAGCAGGCGGTAATGAAAGCCGGTCAATATGCTTATCGTGACCGTCGTCAGAAGAAGCGTCAGTTCCGTGCTTTATGGATTGCTCGTATCAATGCGGGTGCCCGTGAATATGGTTTGACTTACAGCCGTTTCATCAATGGCCTGAAGAAGTCTGCTGTTGAAGTGGATCGCAAGGTATTGGCAGATCTGGCAGTATTCGACAAAGTGGCATTCGCCAAATTTGCTGAATTAGCCAAATCTGGCCTCGCCGCAGCTTAATTGACTGCAACGAAAAAGGAGGCCTAGCGCCTCCTTTTTTTATGACGAAATAATTGCTGAATGGATTATGCAAAATCTTGAACATTTGATTCCTGAGGCGCACAACGAATTTGCTGCTTGCGCCACCATCAATGACCTTGAGCAGGCTAAAGCCAAATATCTTGGTAAAAGTGGTGCCCTGACTGAAGCCTTGAAGAGCTTGGGTAAGTTGAGTGCGGAAGAGCGTCCGGCTGCCGGTGCGGCAATCAATGTGGTGAAACAGGCGGTTGAATCTGCATTGAAAGCCAGACGTGATGCTATCTTGCTGGCAGAGCAGGAAGAACAATTAGCTAGCGAGTCATTAGATGTGACCTTGCCGGCACGCAGCAATGGCAAGGGTGGTTTGCATCCTGTCAGTCTGACCCTGCAAAGAATTGAACAGATATTCCATTCGATTGGTTTCGAAGTGGCCGAAGGTCCGGAAATCGAAACCGATTTTTATAATTTTACGGCACTGAACATTCCGGATAATCACCCGGCACGTGCCATGCACGATACTTTTTATGTTGATGAAAAGCACGTGCTGAGAACGCATACATCTCCGGTACAAGTTCATTACATGCAAGACAAAGAGCCACCATTGCGCATTATTGCGCCTGGTCGTGTCTATCGCGTTGACTCTGATGCTACTCATTCCCCAATGTTTCATCAGGTGGAAGGTTTGTGGGTGGATGAACAAATCAGTTTTGCCAACCTAAAAGGCGTTGTGCAGGACTTCCTGCAGCGGTTTTTTGAACGTGACGATCTTGAAGTGCGTTTTCGTCCCTCCTTTTTTCCGTTCACAGAGCCTTCAGCAGAAATGGATATGAGCTGGAATGGTGGCTGGCTTGAAATTGGCGGTTGTGGAATGGTGCATCCAGAGGTATTCAAGCATGTTGGTATCGATAGCGATAAATATCGAGGTTTTGCTTTTGGCCTGGGTGTTGAACGCCTGACTATGTTGCGCTATGGCGTGAACGACCTGCGCTTGTTCTTTGAGAACGATTTAAGATTCCTGAAACAGTTTAACTAGAAACCGGATATGCAATTTTCAGAACTTTGGTTACGCCAGTATGTTAACCCATCTATTAGCAGCGATGCGCTGAGCCATGCGCTCACGATGTCTGGCCTCGAAGTTGAGGCAATGGAAGATGCTGCAGTGGCTTTTGATAAGGTAGTGGTTGCCGAAATTATTAGCGCAGAAAAACATCCAGATGCTGATAGATTGCAAATCTGTCGCGTGAATGTTGGTGCTGCTCAGCCTTTGCAGATTGTATGTGGTGCTACAAATGCGCGTGCCGGCCTGAAAGCACCATGCGCATTGGTGGGGGCTGAACTGCCAGGTTTCAATATTAAGCAGGCTAAAGTACGCGGCGTGGAGTCTTTTGGCATGATGTGTTCAGCCAAGGAGCTTGGTCTGGCAGAGCAAAGTAGCGGTTTGTTGGAGTTGTCTGTTGATGCGCCTGTAGGTGCTGATATCCGCAGTTATCTGGAACTGAATGATAAGATTTTTACCCTGAAACTGACCCCAAACCGGAGTGATTGCCTGAGCATAATCGGGGTGGCAAGAGAAGTTGGAGCCTTGACCGGAGCTACGGTTAGTTTGCCTGAAATTCAGGCTGCCAAAATTGATATCCAGATCACTAAGCCGGTTGCGATAGAGGCTGCTGATGCCTGTTTGCGTTATTGTGGGCGCTTGATCGAAGGCGTCAACGCAAATGCTCGCACCCCAGACTGGATGGTACGCCGCCTTGAGCGCAGCGGTCTGCGCAGTATCAACGCGATCGTCGATATCACGAATTATGTATTGCTGGAGATGGGGCAGCCCATGCATGCGTTTGATGCTTCGACCTTGCAGGGTGCTGTTGTTTCTGTCCGTTATGCCAAACCTGGTGAGACCATAGAGCTGTTGAACCAGCAAAAAGTGGAATTGCATCCAGATATGCTGGTAATTTCTGATGCTGCTGTACCAGTAGCGTTAGCAGGGGTGATGGGAGGTGCAGCAACTGCAGTGACAGACAATACCCGTGATATCTTTCTGGAAAGTGCATTCTTCACACCTGATGCGATTGTCGGCAAGGCCCGCCGTTTGGGCTTGAGTACAGACTCATCTTATCGTTTTGAGCGCGGTGTGGATTACGGCAATACTTTGCTGGCGATGGAGCATGCGACTGCCCTGATACAGAAAATCTGTGGTGGTGCTGTTGGTCCTGTCGTAGAAGTTGCAGGGGATTTGCCAGCAAGACAGCCAGTCAAGCTGCATATGGGGAAACTGCTTTCTGTCTTGGGTATTCAAATCGACGAAGCCACTGTTGCACAACTGTTTACCCAGCTAGGGTTTGATTTTCAGCATGCCTCCGGGGTCTTTACGGTAACCCCGCCAAGCTATCGTTTCGATATCAATATAGAAGAAGACCTGGTTGAAGAAATTGCTCGTTTGTACGGGTACGACAAAATACCGGCGACGGCACCTATCTCGACATTCAAGATGTTGCCAGATACGGAAACATCTCTGAGTCGTCATGTGCTCAGGGATGCACTGGTTGCCAGCGATTATCAGGAAGTAGTGACTTACAGCTTTGTTGACGAAAGCTGGGAGCGTGATTTACTCGGCAATCCCAACGCTATTCCGTTGAAAAACCCGATTGCCAGCAACATGAGTGTAATGCGCAGTGGTTTATGGGGCGGTTTGCTGGATGCTCTGGTCTATAACCTCAATCGCAAACAGGAACGTGTACGACTGTTTGAAATTGGTGCTACTTATCAGCAGGTGGTGACTGGGTATAGTGAAACATTGCATATCTCAGGCCTGGCATACGGCGATGCCAGCCCAGAGCAATGGGCGCAAGCAGCTCGCCAGATTGATTTTTACGATATCAAAGCCGATGTCGATGTCTTGACTGGTCATCGTGCTGAATATCAAGCAGCTCAGCATCCTGCATTGCATCCGGGACAGTCAGCTCAAGTCTTGCTGAATGGTGTGGCGGTTGGCTGGATTGGCAAGTTGCACCCCAAGTGGCAGCAGCATTATCAATTACCCAAGGCAACCGTATTATTTGAACTGGCAGTAGATCCTTTGTTAAAACGCAATCTCCCACAGTATCAGGAAGTTGCCAAATTCCCACCGGTGCGCCGTGATATGGCGGTACTGGTGGATGAGACTGTGAGCGTACAGGCGATAATCAAGACCATGAAAAATACCAATCTACCGCACGTGAGTGAGATTGGATTGTTTGATGTTTACAGAGGGAAAGGTATCCCTGAAACCAAAAAAAGCCTTGCATTTCTGGTGCTTATGCAAGATACTCAAAAGACTTTAACCGATACTGAAGCTGATGCAGTGATGGCAGCTTTGCTTGAATCCATCGTGCGTGAGCATGGTGCAGAACTGAGATAATAATAGGTAGTTGAGGAATTTGAATGACACTGACTAAAGCTGATCTGGCCGATTTACTTTTTGAACAAGTCGGCTTAAATAAACGTGAAGCCAAAGACATGGTAGAAGCATTTTTTGAAGAAGTTCGCACTGCGCTGGAAGCTGGTGATAGCGTTAAGTTATCTGGTTTCGGCAATTTCGAACTGCGTAAAAAATCTGAGCGCCCAGGCCGCAACCCAAAGACCGGGGAAGAAATTCCTATTACAGCACGTCGTGTTGTGACCTTCCATGCCAGCCAAAAGCTGAAAAGCAAGGTAGAGGAGGCATATGCCGGAGCAAACTCCTAAGGTTCAACTGCCACCTATCCCCGCCAAGCGCTACTTCACGATAGGTGAAGTGAGTGACTTATGCGGGGTAAAACCTCATGTCCTGCGTTATTGGGAGCAAGAGTTTACCCAGTTAAAACCCGTCAAGCGTCGGG
>CAYXMC010000109.1:0-5954 GCA_964466095.1 uncultured Methylophilaceae bacterium
TCGGCCTGAGAGGCGCATGGATATTGGCTCTCAGGGCATAGTTAACGCCGCCCTTACTCCTTGATTGCCCTTAACTCTGGCAACACCGCCTCCAGTGCTTGGTTGATGCGCTTATCCGGATAGCGGCGGAATTCTTCGACATAGCCCCAATATTTGAGTTTGCCAGCTTCAAAACACAGTAGATACAAGTTACTGAACTGGCCGTTGTTCAGGTAATAGCGGTGAAAGGTGTAGGACACATTATCCACGCTGACTTGATGTACAGAGGCTGGCGCTATCTTGAGTGCGGCGGTGCTTTGCTCCGGGTTCATGCCTTTGTTGAGGCTAATCAGCGCATGGTGAGAGATGGTTGGCAAGCTGACGCAGGCGGCGAGCGCAACTGTGAGCAGCATGACGAATACCGTATTTTTCAGGCTCATTTTTTGTTCCTTAACGTTTCCTGATACGCAGCTTTCAGCGCTGGCATGAGGTCGCTGATGGCGTCATCAGGGTTACGGCTTAGCTCTTCCAGCTGACCCCAGGCAATCAGCTTTTCTCCCGGTTGCTGGAATATCAGCACATAAGGGTCGGTTACCGGGATATGAATAATGACTGGCATGCATGACCGGCGACGGTAATAACCACTGCACTGCATGTGCATCTGTGCTCTGGTGCCAGTGAGTAAATCATAGTGTTTGGCCAGATACTCCTGACCGTTGAAGCTGAAGGGATGGCTGGCAAGCTCGGTGGCTCCGGCGAGAACCTGCTGCAACTCCGCGGTGCTGATGTTTTGGGAAATAAGCGCTGTTTGCTCACGCTTAAGCGGGAGATAGCTGACGCAGCCTACGAGTAAGCTGCATGCAATCGCCAGCATTAATGTCAGAAGTTTTGGCATGTTTTTCTGACATTCTGCGTGGATTGCAGTTCAGCGTCTACGGTGGAAGAGCTATTTGACCTTGTAGTTATCCTGCGTAAACAAATCTATACCGCACTGCAGATTTTCCACCCAGCTGATGAACTGGTTAACCATGGGTTTGCCGATGAATGGCCGCCCGTGTTGCGGGACGATGGCCTCGATATAGAGTGACCTTGCCATATTGGCCCAGAAACGGCAAACCTTGTTGGAAACCATATAACGTTGGTGAAAACCCAGCATAGTCGGGATATGGCTGGCAAAATCGGTTACCGGCTCGGCGGCAATTTCGTGCGGCACCAGAGAGGCACCAAGGTCACCAGAGAACAGTATCTTGCTGGCGACATCGTAAAACTGAAAATTACCTTCAGAGTGCAAAAAGTGCGCTGGAATCGCCTTGATGACAGTATTGCCGAGCTGGATATCCATGCCCTCGTCCGGCACACCGATAATGCGCCCTTCGGTATTACCCACACCGCAAAAATGCGGTAGAAAACGCTCCCATATCTTGGGGGCGATCACTGTGCATTCCGTACCTACCAGCCATTTGTTGATAGAGGCGACGATATCTGGGTCCTGATGCGAGGCAAAGATATATTCCAGTTTGCGGAAGTGAAAATACTTGCCCATACCCACCATCAGGGCGTTGTAAGTCATGTTGCCGCCGGGGTCGATGAGCGCGCCGTGACCATCGGTGACAATCAAAAACTGGTTGGATTGCACTGCCTCTGAGGCTGAATCGTCCACCAGATCACTAAAGACGATGCAGGCATGATGCCCGTTGTTGAATAGCTCGGTTGCCATGGGTAACTGTTACCTGAAAAAGTGCATCCCGGCCAAGGCCGGGACAAGGTTTGATTGAGACTGAAGTAAGAATGCTGACGTTTAGCGGTCTGCCGGAACACCTGTAGCAGCGTGATTGCGTGCCTGTATGGCAGGGGCCATGGCGTCGCTTTCTGCTTGCAGGGTCTTGTTGATGTTAAGACCTTTCACGTAGTAGTTTTCATCCACTACTGGGTCTGGCATGCTCAAGGCCAGATAAACTGTGACAAAAGAGGCGATGATGACCGCAACTGGGCCAGCCACAATCAGCCAGACATGTCCGAATTTCCACCATGGTTGAACTTGATTTTCCATTTTTCCACCTATCAATGAATTTTGATTATTGTCTTGCCCACGACTATCGGGGGACTAAAAACACGGCTTTTTCTTCCACACGTTCACCACTGTCCAAAGACTGGATAATGAAGTGAATCTGGTGTGAACCAGAATCGACTGATCCATCTGGAATCTGCAGGCGCAGAGATATCCACCGTGATTCAGCTGGTTTCACCATGATGGCGCCATTCTTGGCGCTGGCATCTGTCTCTACTTTGAGATCATCCAAGCCTACAGCGCTAATCAGGTAATGCTGGGCAGATTCAGTGGCGTTCATAATCTGCAGTCGGTAGACGTTCTCGAGCATGCCGCCATCGACAATACGTGCCATGACACCGCGATCACGAATCACATCGACACGAAAATCCGTACGCAGGCTGAGGCTGCCGATCAGGCCTATACAAAGCAGGCCGAGGATGCTGCTGTAGATCAGCACCCGTGGACGCAAAATGCGGCGCAACATCTGGCCACGTGTCCATTGATTACTGATGCCATTCTGTGTGGAGTATTTGACCAAGCCGCGTGGATAGCCCATCTTGTCCATTACCGTATCGCAGACATCAGCGCAGGCACCGCAACCTATGCATTCATATTGCAAGCCTTTACGAATATCAATCCCGGTAGGGCAGACTTGCACGCAAAGGCTGCAATCAATGCAAGAACCAAGGTTGTGATTATCAGCCTTGCGGGAGCGCCCGCCGCGTGGCTCACCACGCGCTTCGTCATAAGTCACTATCATGGTGTCAGCGTCAAACATGGCGCTCTGGAAGCGGGCATAGGGGCACATGTATTTGCACACTTGCTCGCGCATAAAGCCGGCATTGCCATAAGTAGCAAAACCGTAAAAAAACACCCAAAAGGTTTCCCATGGGCCCATGCCCAAAGTGAAAATCTTGCCAGCCAGTTCACGTATCGGCGTGAAATAACCGACAAAGGTAAAGCCAGTCCATAAAGCAAATGCAATCCAGATCGCGTGCTTTGTGCTCTTTTTTAGCAGTTTGTTAGCAGACATTGGGGCGGAATCCAGCTTCATACGTGCTGGGCGGTCGCCCTCCACCATTTTCTCGAACCAGAGAAATATTTCGGTATAGACAGTTTGTGGGCAGGTATAGCCACACCATAATCTGCCAGCCACTGCAGTAAAAAGAAAGAGTGAAAGGGCAGAAATAATCAGTAGTGCTGTCAGATAAATAAGATCTTGCGGGTAAAGCACTAAGCCAAGAATATAAAAACGCTTGGCTTCCAGATCGAACAGCAGCGCTTGGCGCTGGCCCCACTCCAGCCATGGCATGCCGTAGAAGAAGATTTGTGTGAGCCAAATCATCAGCCAGCGCCATTGACTGAACAAACCGGAGACACTGCGCGGGTAAATCTTGGCTTGTGCCTCATAAAGCGAGACCACCACCTCATCGTTGGCTTCACTAACGGGTTTGGACTGCAAGGTAGTGGTCTCAGACATCGTGTTACTCTTTTGGTATTACTCAGAAGCGGCGACTGATTTTTCTTCAGCACCAGTATTGGACAGCCCCCAGACATAAGCTGTCAGCACATGAATCTGCGCAGGAGTAAACTTGGTTTCCCAAGCTGGCATCTGGTTGGTTTTCCCCTCGTTGATACGCTTGATGATGGCAGCCTCGCCAGCACCATGCAGCCAGATGTTATCGGCCAGATTAGGGGTGCCAAGATCAGGATTGCCCTTGCCATCTGCACCGTGACAGGCTGCACATATCGCAAACTTTTCCTTGCCCATGGCGGCGCGTGCGGCATCATGCGCACTGCCAGAGAGGCTGAGCACATAATTGGCGACGTTTTTAACATCTTCTTCAGTGCCCACTGCAGCAGCCATAGGTGGCATTACACCAATACGACCTGCAGTAATGGTCTGCTTGATTTTCTCTGGTGAACCGCCGTGCAGCCAATCGTTATCGGTCAGGTTAGGGAAGCCGCGGCTACCACGTGCATCAGAGCCATGGCACTGCGAGCAGTTGTTCATGAACAGACGCTCGCCGATAGCGCGTGCTTCAGGGTTGGCTGCCAGTTCTTCAGTCGCCATTCCTGTGTATTTGGCATACAGGGGCTCCAGTGCCGCATTGGCGCTTTTTACTTCCTGATCATACTGATCAGCCTGAGACCAACCCAACTTGCCTTCATAACGGCCAAGACCGGGATAAGCCATCAGATAGAATAATGAGAACACGATCGTGATCACAAACAGCCAGATCCACCAGCGTGGCAGCGGGTTGTTCATCTCGCGGATATCGCCATCCCAGACGTGACCGCTGGTGTTGTCTGCAGAGGCACTGACCTTGGCTTTGCTGGTTATCCATAGCAGCAGGGCGCAACCAAAAATCCCGCCTAAGGTGATGACCGTGATAAATATCGGCCAGAAACTATTGATGAAGTCACTCATTTTTGTCTTCCTCTATTCTTCTTTAAAAGGCAGGTTGGCAGCATCTTTGAAATCTGCCGTATTACGACGCTGCCATGCCCAGGCCAGAATGCCGACAAATACGACAAAGCTGGCAACCGTGGCGACTATGCGTAAGGTATTGATATCCATGATTTGCCCCTATTTGAGATTGGTACCCAATACCTGCAGATAAGCGATCAGTGCATCCAACTCGGTCTTGCCTTTTACTTCTTCCGCAGAAGCCGTAATCTGCTCATCTGTATAAGGCACACCCACTGCACGTAAAGCACGCATATGCGCTGGCATCACTTCGGCGTCTACAAGGTTTTTTTCCAGCCATGGGTATTCCGGCATGATGGACTCAGGTACCACATCACGAGGATTCACCAAGTGGATACGATGCCATTCATCGCTATAACGGCCACCCACACGGGCAAGATCTGGCCCTGTACGCTTACTACCCCACTGGAACGGGTGATCATAAACAGACTCACCGGCTACCGAGTAATGACCGTAACGCAGGGTTTCGGCACGGAACGGACGGATCATCTGCGAATGACAGTTGTAGCAACCCTCACGGATATAGACATCACGGCCAGCCAGTTGAACTGCAGTGTATGGCTGCAAACCCTTGATGGGCTCAGTGGTGGATTTCTGGAAAAACAGCGGCACAATTTCTACCAGACCGCCAAATGCTACGACCACAAGGATCAGCACAATCATCAGGAAATTGCTGGTTTCAATCTTCTCGTGGCTGAAACCGCTATTGGTATTTTGATTAGACATGATTATTTCCTTAAGCGTGAGCAGCAACTGGTGGAATCTCTGCCACGGCAGCCTTGCCCTTGGTTGCAGTCTTGAGTACGTTCCACAGCATTACCAGCATGCCGCCCAGGTAAAGCAGGCCACCCAGCAGACGCAAGATATAGTAGGGATGCTTGGCTTTTACACTTTCGACAAAGGTGTAGGTCAATGTGCCGTCAGTGTTGATCGCACGCCACATCAGGCCTTCCATCACACCGGAAATCCACAGTGCGGCGATGTAAAGCACAATACCTATGGTTGCCATCCAGAAATGCAGCTCAATGGCTTTTACGCTGTGCATCTGCTTTTGGCCAAACAGGCGTGGCACCATGTAATAGAGAGCACCCATAGAAACCAGACCAACCCAGCCCAGCGCACCTGAGTGCACGTGACCAACTGTCCAATCGGTGTAGTGTGAAAGTGAGTTGACAGTCTTGATCGCCATCATCGGGCCTTCAAAGGTACTCATACCGTAGAAAGACAAGGAAACAATCAGGAAACGCAGCACTGGGTCACTACGCAGTTTGTGCCATGCGCCTGACAGGGTCATGATGCCGTTGATCATGCCGCCCCAGCTTGGTGCCAGCAGAATCAGTGAGAACACCATACCGAGTGATTGTGTCCAGTCTGGCAGTGCGGTGTAGTGCAGGTGGTGTGGGCCCGCCCACATGTAGGTGAAGATCAGCGCCC
>CAYXMC010000110.1:0-5939 GCA_964466095.1 uncultured Methylophilaceae bacterium
TACATCATTACCAGTACGATGGAATGACAGTTTCCGTGTATGTGGCACGCATAGGTCACGAAGAAAAAATCATGGTTAATGACGTTGTTATCACAAGCCCGAATTGGCCGGTGAAATATGGTTTGATAGTTGGGACACCAAGAAAGAAAATTGAAGAAGCCTTAGGAGCAAGCATGGCTGTCCGTTCCACTCGGGAATGGAATTATGGAGATGGCCCATCAGAAGTAACCTACTTTTTTGATAACAACGATAAGGTTATGTCAATTAAGTGGCATGCAATGATTGAATAAATGATCAGCAAGTAGCCTAACCCATCCATCAAGCGAGAGACGTGAATGCGCTACTTTATAGTAGTACTGTTAGTTTCGGCCTCCTTAACAAGCCAATGCATGGCTCAAGATAAAGCATCTTATATCGGTCGGCTCAACCCACCATTTCCAGACGAGTGCACCCACAAAGAAAGTGGTCTGTTAGGTGAGGGCATCACAGCGGCCTACACGAGAGCAAGTTGCAATGGCAAGGAAGTGCTGTGGTTAGAGAGCTTCGTAAAACTAGAAGGCAAAGAAGCAATTTGGCAGATTGTTGATGAAATTATTTTTCCTGACCTAGCACAGGACAAAGTTCTTGATGTTCAGTACTGCTCACTCAAAAACAACAAGCAATTTGCCATCGCAGCAGCAGGTTATTGGGTTAAAGCAAGGGATGGTTCGTACTATGCGAAACCAATCGTTGCAGCTTGGAAACTAAACCATCTCAGACTAAAAATAGAGCCTATATCTCCCAAAAAGGTTATATGTGAGTACGAAGAAATCGACTAATAACAGCATCTTATAGTCTTGGATTCCGGCCTCCGCCGGAATGACGATTAAATATAAGCCCGCCAGAACCCTTGCCGTTATTAGCTTCCAGAGCATGCCTGAGAGCCGCATGGATATTGCCTCCCAGGGCATATCCTTTCACTGCTTAATTACTACCTTTGGTAATCAAGGCTGGTAGCGGCTGCTTTTGCATGCAGGCGTACAACCGCTCCCGCAGCGATTGATAGCATTGCTTGCAAACATCAAATTTCTCGCGCAAGCAGGTAGCCCGGCAGGCACTGTAATCCACCTGAGCGGCTTTTTCGCAGGGGCTTTCATCAGGCTTGATAGGCGGCTTGGGGGTTGCCAGATTATCCGGGCGGCCCACGGGCACGGTGGGGATTGGCCGCGGTGCTTCGTTCACGGGTGCTGATTCATCCACCTTTTGCCCCGGGTTGTAAATAAACCGCCATTCCTTATAGCTGCTGGCTCCTGAAAATGACTTCATGCTTTCTTCACGAAACACTTGGCGCAGCGGTTTTTTGTCGGAATCGGCATACACGCCAATAATCCTCTCCTGCTCTTTTACCAGCACCCAGCCAGACTCTGGGTTGAGCGGATTCTGGTAGAGCTTGCGTAGATGGCGGCGAGTTTGCGGAAAGCGGGAGTCCTTGAGCAGGTCTTCCAGTTTTTTGGGGAACTGCTTGATGCCAGCCGGGGTGGTTTCGTAATAGCTGCGGATCGCCTGTTGGTATTGCTGGCCGATAAACAGTAGCTCGCGCTCTTTTTCTCGCTGTACTTCCTGATGCCAGACCAAGCCAGCAGCGGCAAGGGCAATACCCGCCACCGCGATAAACAGCATCAGGCCCAGATAAGTGAAGCCGGCCTCATTACCAATCCGCATAGGCTTTGCCGTTTTTATCCGCGCCTTGTGCACCGCTACGCACGTCATATACCTTGTTGCTGCCATCGGCAGGCTGCACGATCACCCAAGTCGTATTCGATTCGGTCAGCGGGTCGGTGGGGATACTCTTCAGGTATTGGCGGCTGACCAGTTCATTGAGGCTGGCCGGATAGCCTTCATTATCACCGTAAAATTTGTCTATAGCCTCGCGCATGGTGGCGAGGTTCTGCTTGAGCGTGGCTTCCTTGGCGTGATCCACACTCTTGAAATAACGCGGTACTGCGAGCGATAGCAACAAGGCGACAATGGTCATGACCACAATCAGCTCTATGAGCGTAAAGCCACGGCTGCGCATCTGGCTCACCATGTGTTGTACGGCCTGCCGTTAAGGCCAAGCTTGGTGCTGAGGGAGTAAATGTCATAGACATCCTCGCCTGCTTGCGGGGCATCGGGCTCGCTGTCATAACTGCGCAAACCCCAGGTATCAGCAGCGCTCCGGGTGGTGTCGCGGTTCATTGGGTCGTAGGGGATGCTGCGCAAAAAGCGTATTTTCTTTTTCTTGGCATCTTTTTCATCCGGTACACCCTCTACCAATACCTGCAAGCTGGGTGGATAGCCACTCTGTTTGCCGGTCTTGCGGATACGGCCTTCGTCATAAGCTTTCTTGTAAGCATCTATCGCTTCACGCATCTGGCGCAGGTCTGCACGCAGCTGTTTTTCTTTTTCGCGCTGGATGGAAACCTTGGCCATGGGCGCAATGCCCGCTGCCAGTATGCCGACAATCGTCACCGTGACCACCAGCTCTATCAGCGTGAATCCACGTTGCTGCATCAGGGTCTTTTTCCACTAAGTGGGTCGGTAATCACTGGCAGGTTAAGCGGTATGCGCTTCATGGGAGGTGCTGACTGCTCCTGTGCTTCTGTGACTGGCAATTCACTTGTTTCGGCGGTAGCAGGGTTGGCAACCCCCGCTTGCGCCGCTTTAACCGGCGCAGCCTTGCTGGCAACCGGCACCACATCCGTCACATTGCTTTCAGTGCCAGACCACATTTCCATCACGCCTACATCCGGCTGCTGCAAGTTATTCACAATACGCGGGGTGATTGCCAGCACGATCTCGGTCTTGGTCTGGTCTTTAGCGTTGTTGGAGAACAGGCGCCCTACCAGCGGCACATCGCCCAGACCCGGCAGCTTGTTCACATTACGGCGGTCTTCATCATTGATGAGGCCAGCCAGCACTTGGGTCTCGCCATCATTCAGCCGCAGCAGGGTGCTGGCACCGCGGGTGCCGATCTGGAACACCACAGAGCCATTACGCGTGGTGGTCTGCGTGCCTATGCTGCCGACTTCCAGCCCCACCTTGATTGAAACGTGGTTGTCTATGCTGACCACGGGCTCTACTTCCAGCTTCAGGCCAACATCTATGTACTGCACACTTTCCGATACCGTGGCCGCCGTGGGCGAAACGTTCGCCGTAATCACTGGCACACGATCGCCAATCTGGATCTTGGCTTTCTCACGGCTTTTCACACGGATACGCGGATTTGCCAGCAAGTTGACGATACCTTCAGTTTTTTTCAGGTTTAGTGCCGGGTTGGGCGTTACCGTCACGCCAGTGCTGTTGAGGTTCTTCAGCGCATCCAGCGTCAGCGCGGTGAACGCTGTGCTGCCAGTCGTGCCGCTGGCCACATTGCCCGCCGTCAGTGTGGCCGGGTAACGGATACCAATCTCGGTCAGCTTGCTGCGGCGTATCTCCAGTATCTCCACTTCCAGCATCACTTCCGGCTCGGCCACATCCTGCAAAGCAATCAGCTTTTCTGCCAGCCTGATCACCTCTGGCGGCTCTCGCAGCACTACCAGATTGAGCCGCTCATCCAGATGCATATCTTTAACCTTGAGCGTGGTTTTCAGCAAATTGGCCACCTGCTTGATATCTGCATTGGCAAGGTAAAAACTCTTGATCATCAGGTCGCGATACTCGGCATTTTTCTGCGGTGTATTCGGGTAAACCAGCACCGTGGTTTCATCCACCACTTTTTTCTGTAGCTGGTTGGTATCCAGTATCGCTGTCACCGCTGCATCCAGACTTACGCGCTTGACGAAAACGGTGGCCTTGGCGTCCGGCTTGATGTCACGATCAAGCACAAAATTGACTCCGGAAGTCCGCGATAAACCTTCAAAGATCATTTTCAGGTTGGCCTCGCGGAACTCCAGCGTGATGGGCTGGCTGGAGATGGATTTGATCTCTGGCAGCTTGATGGTGGAAGGAATGCTCTTGCGGCTGTTGATGACAATCTGCAGATCACGCGCTTCCTGATTCATGGGGGCTGCAATCAGCACTTGGCGTAGCTTGTTCTGCGCACCTTCGGTGTCGCCTGCATCCAGCATGGTTTTCGCATCGTCCAGCAGGCGGGCATGGCGGCGGCTGGCTTCTATCTCCTTGAGCTTGCCAAGTGCACGCGGGTTCTTGTCTTCCAGCGCCAGTACACGCTGGTAGAGCAACACGGCTTCATCCCACTTGCCAGCTTCGTCTGCCTTGTTGGCGGCAGCCAGCAGTTCACTTACGGCACGCTCACGCTCCTGCAGCACATCAGCCCGCAGCGAGGTAGATTCTTTTGGTTGTTCATCAAAAGCTTTTTCTGCCGACTGCACCCGCTGTTCCGGCGTTTTGCTCTTGTCGCGCGGTTCCTTGAATGGGTAATTGCTGCAGGCCATCAAGCTGGCAGACATCAGCACTAATCCGGCCCAGTGCCGGGTATCAAGACGCTCCATCAAGAAGCTCCCATGGGTAAAGTTAAGGTTTGTTTCATATTGAGTGGCAGGTAGGTGAATTCCAGCCGTGACTGGCTGCCTTCATCCAGCCGGTATTGGCCATCCAGCATGTCACCGGCGTGCACGGTATAAAGCAGTTGTTCGCGTGATAGAAAATAAACTGTCTTGCCGTTTTCGTTGACCTGCCCGAGATAAATGAATGGCAATGGCGGTGCTTGTGGCGCGGGCGCTGGCTCCGCGGCCTCTGCCGCTGCTGCTTTTTCAGCAGCTATCTGTTTGGCAGAGACTATGCGCGACTTGAAAAGGTCAGCCACATTATCAGCATCCAGCGCAGGTGCTTTAGATGCTATGAGAACTGGCAAGCCGCTGCTGACTATTGGCTGGCTGATTGCCACTGCAGGCTTATGCGGCTTGCTCACTACTTCTATGGCATCTGCATCTGCGGGCTCTTCTTGGCTGGCGAGAAAAGCGGTGGCCAGCAGGGTGAGCGCGAGCAAGCCAAATAGTAGCTTCTGGCTGTTGGCGCTGGATTTCATTGCTCACCTCCACGCAGGTAGAGCACAAAATCCAGACGTGCCTCAACTTGTGCCTGTTCCAGCCCTTCACGCTTGAGGCCGATCTGCGACAAGCCCATGGTGGGGATCTCGCGCGAGACAGCATCCACAAACTGGCGCACCTGCTTGTAACCGGCTTGCACCGGCAGATTTATCTCGTAGCGCATCAGGCCGGGGTAATCGGCATCGCTCACCAGCCTGAATTCTCCGCGTGCCAGGCGCACGGCTGACTGACTTGCCAGCTTATCCAGCTTTTGCAGGATATCCGGCAGCTTCTTCACATCGCTGAATTGGGCGTAAAACTGCTCAAGCTGCTGCTGGCTTTGTTCGTTTTGATTAAGCTTTTTAACAGGTAGCTCTTCATCACCTAAAGAAGGCTGCTTTGCCTGTTTTTCCTGAAGTTGGCTCACCTGCACTTGCAAGGGTTGTAATTGCCACAGCCATAACAAGGGCAGCAACATCAGCAAGCCAACGCCAGCCATGCCATGCAGGCCCAGCCAATGCTGTGCCCGGTAAAAGGCGAGTTGCCACGGGCGAATGTGCAGCAGCTTCATGCGCCCAGCCTCCATTTCGCTTCCACTGTGAATCGCCAGGCGCGGTTGCCCTCTTCAGCTTGCTGGTAGCGTTGCAGATAAACTTGTTCTAACTGCGGCGCATCGCCCAGACGTTTGAGGTATTCAACAATAGCAGCGTAGTCAGTGGCTTCGGCGGTGATGCGTACTGTTCTTTTTTTATGGTCTGGCTCTATTGCCAGCAACGCCACATCATCGCTGGCGGCAATTTCCAGCGCTGCAAATAGATCACGCCATGGCAATTGCAGAAAAGCTGCAAGCTCACCGGCAGCAGCATATTGCTTGCGCATAGCATCAAGCGCTTCTGCAGAGAGCGGTGTAGTTTTTGGTTGGCTTACCGC
>CAYXMC010000111.1:0-5876 GCA_964466095.1 uncultured Methylophilaceae bacterium
CTGCATTATGGACAAGGCAAGTGGTACCCGGGTGAGCCTTTGCCACGCTGGGCAATCAATATGTATTGGCGGGTGGATGGCAAACCGATCTGGCAGAACCCGGAGTTGTTCTCCGATGAAAGCAAACCGGACAACTATACGGCCAAGCATGCAGACAAATTCGCCAAAAAACTGGCTGATGTCCTGAGCCTGCCGCGTGCTTGTCTGGTGCCCGCCTATGAAGATGTGCTGGCGCAAACACAGGTGGAGGACAAGCTGCCTGAGAATCTAGACCCGCTCAAACTCGACTTGAAAGCGCCGGAAGAGCGCCGCAGGCTGGCGCGGCTGCTGCAAACCGGGCTAGGCGAGACCGTCGGTTATGTGATGCCGATCAAGCCTGATGAACTGAAAAAATCCGGCCACTGGCTCACCAGCAAATGGCCACTACGCCGCGAGCATCTCTACCTGCTGCCGGGCGATTCCCCCATGGGTTTGCGCCTGCCGCTTGGCTCCCTGCCGTGGGTGCTGCCAGACGAAATGGACCCGGATTTCCCGCAAGACCCGTTTGCAGAGAAAGCAGACATTGGCGAGCCGGTCGCGAGTACTGGCAAAAAGGCCAAGCTGAAAGCCAAACCAAAATCCCGCGATGTTGTGCATACCGCACTCTGCATACAAGTAAGAGCCGGCAGACTGTATGTGTTCATGCCACCAGTGAACCGGCTGGAAGATTATCTGGCACTCATTAGCGGTATAGAGCAAACCGCCAGCGAGCTAAGCCTCAAACTATGGATAGAGGGCTACACACCGCCGCGGGATAGCCGCATCAAACTCTTGAGCGTGACACCAGACCCCGGTGTGATTGAGGTGAATATCCACCCTGCGGATAGCTGGCAGGAACTTGTAGCAAACACGACCACCCTCTACGAAGAGGCCAGACTCTCCAGACTAGGCACCGAAAAATTCATGCTGGATGGCCGTCACACCGGCACCGGCGGTGGTAACCATGCCACTCTGGGTGGCAAAACCCCGGCAGATAGCCCCATGCTGCGCCGTCCGGATTTGTTAAAAAGCCTGATTACTTATTGGCAGAACCACCCGGCACTTTCTTACCTGTTCTCAGGCACTTTTATCGGCCCCACCAGTCAGGCACCACGTGTAGATGAGGCGCGCGACGACAACCTCTATGAGCTTGCTATCGCCTTCCAGCAGATGGATAAAGTATTACCGGATGCCAAGGAAAGTGACCGCCCATGGCTGGTAGACCGCCTGCTACGTAACCTGCTGGTGGATTTAACCGGCAATACCCACCGCTCCGAATTCTCGATTGATAAGCTTTATTCACCGGATGGCCCAACTGGTCGCTTAGGGCTGGTCGAGTTCCGAGCTTTCGAGATGCCACCGCATGCCCGCATGAGCCTCTTGCAGATGCTATTGCTACGCGCACTGGTAGCGCGTTTCTGGCGCGAGCCATATCAAGGCAAGCTCATACACTGGGGCACTGAGCTGCACGACCGCTGGATGCTGCCGCATTTTGTGGCGCAGGACATCGCTGACGTGGTGGCGGATTTGCGCAGCGCTGGCTACAAGTTCGAGAAGCACTGGTTCGATCCATTCGTGGAATTCCGCTTCCCGCGTTATGGCACTGTTGCTTATCAGGGAGTGGAGCTCGAGTTGCGTCAGGCCATAGAGCCATGGAATGTACTGGGCGAAGAAGTCACCGGCGGCGGCACAGCACGTTATGTGGATTCATCTGTAGAACGCATGCAGCTACGCGTGCGCGGCCTGACCGATAACCGCCATGTGGTCACCTGCAATGGACGCCCATTGCCATTGCAAGCAACAGGTATCGCCGGCGAATATGTCGCCGGTGTGCGCTTCCGCGCCTGGAGCCCATGGTCGGCCCTGCACCCGACCATAGGTGTGCATGCACCGCTGGTATTCGACCTTGTCGATACATGGAGCAACCGCGCCATTGGCGGCTGCACCTATCATGTAGCCCACCCTGGCGGGCGTAACTACTCTACCTTCCCGGTTAACGCCAATGAAGCCGAAGCACGCCGCTTTGCACGCTTTGTTGGCCAGGGTCATACACCAGGCAAGGTGGAAATACGCGAAGAAGCACGTAATCCACGCTTCCCATTCACACTAGACCTGCGTTGGCTGGACGGCATGCAGGATAGTTGAGATTAAGCAATTAACGAGACTAAGGCCTGAGTTTCAAGCTCCGGAGCCACTTTCGGCATAGTTTCAGTTAATATGTTTGCCTTATGTTAAACATCCTACTCAACGCTTACCCTCGCAATCCGGGGCGCCATGACGAGCTGCTGGAGCCCAACGGCGAACCTCGCCAGCACTGGCGCGCCCTGCTGGAGACGTTGAGTCAGGAAGCCGCCGCTGAGATGCGACAGCGGGCAGACGCAGTGAAGAGGCAGGTACGTGAAAACGGCGTGACCTACAATGTCTACGCTGATACCAAAGGCTTGCAGCGCCCATGGGATCTGGATGTGCTGCCCTTCATTCTGCCGCATGAAGAATGGGCAGGTATAGAAGCAGCCGTCATTCAGCGCGCCACCCTGCTAAACGCCATACTCACCGATGTCTATGGTGAGCAGAAATTACTTAAAGATGGCCTGTTGCCACCTTCGCTGATCCACGGTCATGCCGGATTCCTGCGTCCATGCCACGGCATCCAGCACCCGGATAATATTGCTTTGCACTGTTATGCAGTGGATATTGCCCGCTCTCCCGATGGCAAGTGGTGGGTAGTGGCAGACCGCACGCAGGCGCCATCCGGCGCGGGATATGCACTGGAGAACCGCACGGTGATTGCCAGCGTATTCCCGGAACTGTTCCGTGATCTGAATATCCAGCGCCTCAGCGGCTTTTTTGCCAATATGCGCGACAGCCTTAATCACTGGGGCAGGCAGTGCGCAGAACGGCAAAGCCAGAGCAACCCGAGTATCCCGCCACTAAGCTCCGGCGAACAACCGCTGACCGTGTTGCTGACGCCAGGCCCTTATAACGAGACCTACCACGAACAATCTTATCTGGCCGGCTACCTAGGCTTTCCGCTGGTACAGGGTAGCGATCTCACCGTGCGCAACGGCGTGGTCTGGCTGAAAACGCTCTCTGGACTGAAACCGGTACATGTGATTTTGCGCAGGCTGGATGATGACTTCTGTGACCCGCTGGAGCTGAATGCCGACTCAGTGCTTGGCGTTGCCGGCCTCACCGATGCCTCGCGCCGTGGCAATGTGCTGGTTGCCAACAGTCTGGGCTCCAATCTGCTGCAATCGGGTGCCTTGCTTGGCTTCCTGCCCGGGCTATGCCAGCAGATGCTGGGGCAGGATCTGCTGATGCCGTCGGTAGCCACCTGGTGGTGCGGTGAGCCTGCCGCACTGGATTATGTCACCCATCATTTGCAACATCTGGTAATCAAGCCTGCCTTCCCGCAGATCCGGCAAATGCCCATTTTCGGTGAAGACCTCAATGCAGAGACCACTGTAGCGCTAGTGCAGAAACTGCATGCACAACCGCAGAATTATATTGCGCAGGAGCTAGTGGATATTTCGCAAGCCCCGGTCTGGAATCAACAAGAATCCAGCATGCAGGCGCTGGCCGTAGGCCTGCGCGTTTATGCTTGTGCCACCCCCAACGGCTATGTCGTAATGCCGGGAGGCTTGACCCGCGTCGCCACAGGCCGCGATGGTCGCGTCATCACCATGCAGCGGGGTGGCACCAGCAAAGACACCTGGATCACCGCACCTTACAGCGGCAGCTATCAAAGCCTGATCCGACGCACCACCTCCAGCAAGGATCTTGTGCGTGGCAATACCTACCTTTCCAGCCGCATGGTGGAAAACCTGTTCTGGTTTGGTCGATATGCTGTGCGCAATAGCCATATGGCGCGCCTGTTGCGCACCGCCATTCACTACCTGCTTGAATTCTCGCCCGAACATCGTGCCATTGAGTGGCCAACCGTACACGGCCTGTGCATCTGGTATGGATTAATGCCATTGGTTGAAGAAGAAGACCCGCCACTCAACGACGAAGAGATAGAGACCTTGCTGGTCAAGGCTGTTTTCGCCACTGAAAGCAGCAGCCTGTCCAGTAACGTCCAGCAGTTCTTCCAGCTGGCGTTTAATCTGCGTGAGCGCTTATCTACCGATAATTGGCGCATGATCAACCAGATGTCGCAACGTTTCAGCAACGCTAGCCAACATGCCAGCCTGACCGACGCCTTGAGTTATCTGGATGAAACTACCCGAGATTTGGTCACGCTTTCCGGATTCACGCTTGATGGCATGACACGTGATCAGGGCTGGCGTTTTCTTTCCATCGGCCGCCGTATCGAGCGCCTGCAGTTTCTGTGTATCCTCCTGCAACGCGCCTTAGCCATGCCCGCACAAAGCAATCTGGACTGGCTACTGGAACTGACCGATAGCATCGTGACTTACCGGGCACGTTACAGCGCCCAGCCGGAATGGCTGCCAGTGCTGGATTTGTTGCTCATGGACGAAAACAATCCTAACGCCATGGTGTTCCAGCTTAAAGGCCTGATTAAGTATCTGGCTCAGATCAATGAGAATTATCAGGGCAGTGTAGAAGACCACAGACTGAGTGATCTGCTGGATACACTGCGCCGCTTTGACCCGGATGCTGTGCTCTGTCAGGGCAGCTCACAATTGATCTTGTGGCTGAACCAGACCCATGCTGCCAGCATCGCAATTTCCGACCAGCTGACCCAGCGCTTCTTCAGTTATTCGGGCAGGTAATCCATGCGTTACCACGTTCAGCACATTACAGAATACGAATACGAAAGCACAGTGACGCTCTCACAGCAGCTCTTGCATATGACTCCGCGCGAGTTTGCCTGTCAGCGCACACTGAATCATCAGATTCGCGTCTCTCCAGCGCCTAGCGAATCTGCCGACCGCAATGACTATTTTGGCAACATTAGCCACTATTTCTCAATTTTCACCCCACATAAACGTCTGCAGGTAAGTACTGATTTCAGTGTTGAACTTTACCCACGCCAGCCCCTGCAAGCCATGCAGCACAGCATGCCATGGAAAGCCGTGCGCGACACGCTGGCGCAGCAGGACAGACAGCATCTCGATGCAACAGCTTACCTGTTTGCCTCGCCCAAAGTGCCGCTTAGTGAGGCGCTGGCCAACTATGCCCTGCAAAGCTTTACTCCGGGCAAACCACTGATTCAGGCTGCCATGGAGCTAACCCGCCGTATCCATGAAGAATTCGAATTCGATGCAGATGCTACCCATATTGGCACACCACTGGCTGAAGTATTGGCAGGTAAACGTGGCGTCTGTCAGGATTTCGCGCATTTGATGATAGGTTGCCTGCGCAGTTTAGGGTTGGCTTGCCGCTATGTGAGCGGTTATATCCTGACCTTCCCCAGAGCGGGAGAAGAAAAACTGGTGGGAGCCGATGCCTCGCATGCCTGGGTTTCCGTATACTGCCCCACTTACGGCTGGGTAGATTTCGACCCGACCAATAACTGCCTCGTCCAAGATCAACACGTCACTGTAGCTTGGGGGCGCGATTTCAGCGATGTTACCCCCATGCGCGGCGTAGTACTCGGCGGTGGTGCACAAACCCTGAATGTTAGCGTTACGGTCACCCCCATTCATACCGAACAACTCGCTGTTCAGCTAAGTTTTTAACTACCGCTGTTGGAACTAACGTTGTCGTTAGCCCCTCTTTAAGTTGAATCAACTATTAGGGACACCCATGCAAAAATCAATCATCCATTCTGTCGTCACCGCAGCTTTGATCTGCTCCCCGTTATTATCCATGGCCAATGAAAGAATCGATCGCCAGACCGAAACTGCCATTCCGCGAGACGGCAACCTGTATGGTCTGGGGATAGGCGTATT
>CAYXMC010000112.1:0-5835 GCA_964466095.1 uncultured Methylophilaceae bacterium
GAGGGTCGAGTTGACCAGCTTGACCACCCGGCTCTGGTCCTCGCTGATGCTGGTGATTATTACGATTGGGGCTTGGGAGTGGGGCGCTTTGGCTGGTTTTTCTGCAATTGGACGTAAGCTCTATGCTGGGTTTGTTGTGTTTGCTGGCGCCTCGTTGTTAGCGCTAACCTGGTATGTTGATTTTATGGTACTTGGCTATGCAATGTTTGCAGGCATTCTTCTCTCTGTTGTTTTTTGGGTAATGCTTGTGCCTCTGTGGCTGGCCAGTCGCTATCAGTTGAGCGCTGGATATCTTAAAGGGGTTGCAGGATTATTATTGCTGTTGCCTACATGGTTTGCGCTGATTTGCCTGAGAGAGCCTTCGTTATTAAGCCTGGTTGGGTTCGAAAAATGTGGCCCCTTTTTGTTGTTGGCAATCATGGCAACAGTCTGGATTGCAGACAGTGCGGCCTACTTCGCTGGCAAGTGTTTCGGCAAGCATAAACTTGCACCCCAGATTAGCCCCGGCAAAACATGGGAAGGTGTTATTGGCGCGGTATTGGCAGTAAGTTTATATGGTCTTGCTCTGGTGTATCAGTTCAAGCTGGATTTATGGCTGATAGTGGTGTTATGGACACTCACTATACTCAGCATCATGGGTGACTTGCTGGAATCTCTGATTAAACGGCAGGCCAACATGAAAGATAGCGGCAATTTACTTCCCGGGCACGGGGGTATTCTCGACCGAATCGATGGATTGACCTCTAGCTTGCCTTTGGCGGCTTTTTACGTATATTTTCCCGTTTACTTCGCCGCAATTCATGCCATCAAATAAACAAAAAAATATCACCATACTAGGCTCCACTGGCACCATTGGTGTTAATACTCTGGATGTCATCAATCGTCACCCAGATAAATTTCGGGCGTATGCGCTAACCGCCAATAAAAACGTAGACAGTTTATTCGCGCAATGCCAACAATATCTGCCAGCTTATGTTGCGATGCTGGATGAGGATTCAGCGGACAAACTGGATAAAAAAATAAGGGATGCCGGTCTTGATATCAAGGTGCTCGGCGGAATGTCAGGGTTGGAACAGGTTTCCTCATTGCCTGAAGTTGAGGCAGTGATGGCAGCGATTGTTGGAGCTGCAGGCTTGAAACCAGCTTTAGCTGCAGCCCATCATGGCAAACGCATATTGCTTGCTAATAAAGAAACGCTGGTAATGTCCGGCGATATTTTTATGCAAGCCGTGCAACAGCATCAAGCGGTATTATTGCCAATAGATAGTGAGCATAACGCTATATTTCAAGTGATGCCTCGCCCGCAGGCTACCAGTCTTGCTGCAGGAGGCATCAAGCGTATATTGCTGACAGCTTCAGGTGGACCATTTCGGAAATCCACACGTGAAGATTTGTTGAAAGTTACTGCAGAACAGGCCTTAAATCATCCGAATTGGGTGATGGGGCCCAAAATCACGATAGATTCCGCTACTCTAATGAATAAGGGGCTGGAGGTGATTGAGGCGCATTGGCTGTTCAATGCAAAACCGGAAGAGATAGAAGTTGTCGTACATCCACAGAGCGTGATTCATTCCATGGTGGAGTATGTGGATGGCTCCGTACTCGCGCAGATGGGCAATCCAGATATGCGGACGCCGATTGCTTACGCATTAGGTTATCCAGAGCGACTGGAAAGCGGCGTCGGCTCATTGGATTTATTCAAGGTCGCTCGTCTTGATTTTGAACAACCGGATACCGAGAAATTTCCTTGCCTGAAATTGGCATTTGAAGCTTTGCGCATGGGAGGTACCGCCTCTTGTATTTTGAATGCTGCAAATGAAGTAGCGGTTGCAGCATTTTTGGGCCATAAAATTCGATTTATGGATATTCCTCAGATGATTGAGTCTGTCATGAACAGCCTTACTGTTAAGCCAGCTGATGTGCTTGAAACCATACTAAGTGCCGATGAAGAAGCGCGGCTGATAGCGTCAGAGTGGATAAACCGGCACTGAAATGCTGACCATAATCGCTTTTGTTGTCACGCTTGGCGTCCTGATTACCGTGCACGAGTACGGTCACTTTCAGGTTGCTCGCTGGTGTGGTGTCAAGGTATTACGTTTTTCCATAGGTTTTGGTCAGCCTTTATTCTCAAGACAGTTTGGGAGTGACCGCACAGAATTGGTGATAGCTGCGTTTCCGTTCGGAGGATACGTCAAAATGCTGGACGAGCGTAATGACGATAATGATTCAGCCCCAGAAGAAGATATGTCGAGGGCGTTCAATCGCCAAAGTGTCTGGAAGCGCATTGCAATTGTTTCAGCAGGCCCCGCTGCCAACCTTTTACTTGCGATTCTGCTTTACTGGCTGCTGTTTATTACTGGCATCACTGGTGTAAGACCAATTCTTGGTGAAATAGAACAGGGCACCCCAGCGGCCCAGGCTAGTATGAAATCTGGGGAGTTAATACGTAAAGTTGCTGGCAAAACAGTCTCAACATGGCAGGATGTGCACTGGATATTGCTTGAAAAATCATTGAAAACTGCCAATGTGGAAATTGAGGCGGTTAATGGCAGCAACGAGATACATTTACATCAGCTTCCACTTGGTAGTCTGGGTAAAGAAGATTTTGAAAGTGACTTCCTTGCTAAACTCGGCCTACGTCCTTTCCAGCCCCAGATGCCGGCTATTATCGGCAATGTGACGGAGAACAGTGCGGCGCAACGCGCATTATTGCAAACTGGTGACCAAGTCCTTGCCGTGAATGGGGTTGCGATTGGGCAATGGGAGGATTTTGTCAGTGTGGTACGAAAAAAACCGGACCAGAAGCTGCAACTCAAACTGCTGCGTAATGGTTTAGAGATCAGCTTGCAAGTAATACCAGATAAAGTAGTTGAAAACGGTCATGCTATTGGTCGAATAGGTGCTTCTTATCGTATGGATCAGGCTGAACTCGATAGATTGATTACCGAGGTGCGCTACTCACCACTGGATGCGCTTGGAAAAGCTGCACAGAAGACTTGGGATACTTCGATCTTTAGCCTGAGAATGTTGGGCAATATGCTGATTGGTCAAGTATCGTGGAAGGGTATTAGTGGGCCGGTCACGATAGCCAACTACGCCGGGCAAAGTGCACATATCGGTATTAAGGCGTTTCTCAGCTTTCTGGCGTTGATAAGCATAAGTCTCGGGGTATTGAATCTGCTACCCATACCAGTGTTGGATGGCGGACATTTGTTGTATTATACGGTTGAGATTTTTAAAGGGAGTCCGGTTTCCGAGCAAGTCATGGAGATCGGTCAACGCGTGGGAATGGCTTTGCTGGGATTGCTTATGGCATGCGCTTTGTACAACGATTTTAATCGACTCATAACAGGCTAGATGAATGCGTTTCAATAATAAACTTAATATACTGGTTAGCCTTGTTTCTTTTTTCGTTATCGGCTTTTACACAACGTCTGCTTTCGCTCTTGAGCCGTTCGTTATCAAAGATATCCGTGTAGAGGGCCTGCAGCGGACTGAGCCAGGCACAGTCTTCAACTACCTGCCAGTTAAGGTCGGTGACACCATGGATGATGATAAAGCTTCTCAGGCTATCAAATCCTTGTATGGCACAGGATTTTTCAAGGATGTGCGTATCGAAGCTGACCAGGATATTCTGGTTGTTATGCTGCAGGAGCGTTCAGCTATTGCGCTGATCACTTTTAATGGCAATAAATCATTCCCTAGTGACAAGATGAAAGACGGCCTAAAGCAGGTTGGTTTGGCAGAAGGCCTGATTTTTGACAAGTCCATGCTGGATAGAGCGGAACAGGAAATCAAGCGTCAATATTTGTCTCAAGGCAAGTATGGAGCATCGGTGAAAACCAGCACAAGCCCTCTGGAACGTAACCGTGTTGCTATTCGCTTTGATATCGAAGAAGGTGCTATTTCAAAAATCAAAAAAATCAATCTGGTTGGTAACAAGACTTTCAAGGATGAAGAACTACTGGAGCAATTCAAGCTGACTACCCCTGGTTGGCTGACTTGGTGGAATAAAAATGACCAGTACTCCAAACAAAAGCTTTCTGCTGATCTCGAGGCTCTGCGCTCTTTCTACATGAATCAGGGCTTTCTTGAATTCAACATTGACTCTACACAGGTATCAATTACTCCAGACAAGCGCGATATTTACATTACGGTCAACCTGACTGAAGGCGAAAAATATTCAGTAACCGACGTTAAACTGGCTGGTGATATGTTGCTGGCTGAGGATGAAGCGCGCAAATTGATTAGTGTTCAAGCTGGTGAGATTTTTAATCGTCAAAAAATCACTGAATCCAGCAAAGCTATCAGTGATCGTTTAGGTAACGATGGTTACGCATTTGCCAATGTAAATGCCGTGCCTGAGGTAGATAAAGACAAACACACAGTTGCCTTTACTTTTTTTATTGATCCAGGTCGCCGTGTATATGTGCGCAGAATCAATCTAACAGGTAATACCCGTACACGGGATGAGGTGTTGCGCCGTGAAATGCGCCAATTGGAATCAGCGTGGTATGGGGCCGACAAAATCACAAGATCCAAACAACGTCTTGAGCGTTTGCAGTTCTTCTCAGACGTGAATGTGGAAACTCCAGCTGTCCCTGGAACAACTGATCAGGTTGACCTCAACATAAACGTGACAGAAAAGTCCACAGGGAGCGTCATGTTCGGTGCTGGCTTGTCCAGTGCGGAAGGTGTCGTATTCGGGGTAACGGTTAATCAAAACAATTTCCTGGGTACGGGTAATCGTGTGGCAGCACAAGTCAACACAGGTCGAATCAATACGGTTTACTCGCTGTCTTACACTGACCCATACTTCACACCAGATGGCGTTAGCAGAAGTTTTGATGTCTATCGCCGAGATGTAGACACTACTTATTTGAGAACTGGTAATTACAAAACGTCTTCTTATGGTACGGGCGTGAAGTTTGGTATGCCCCTTAATGAGCGTGACTCAGTGAGTGCTGGTTTGACCGTTGATTACACTGGGGTTGATCTGGATACCTCTATTACTGGTAATAATATTACCAACAGATATCGCCGTTATTGCGATAACAGCAATAGTTGCGAGAACTACACACTGATGCTGAATCTTGGCTGGATACATGATACGCGGGATAATGTACTGTTTCCAAACAATGGTGTCTGGCAGAGAATCAATTCAGAAATCGGCTTGCCAGGTATGGATCTTCAATACTACAAGCTAGAATACAAGCACTCATGGTTTAAAGACATTACCAAGAACATGACACTCATGCTGAACGGGGAAGTTGGTTACGGTGATACTTATGGTGACAAGAATTTTCCGTTCTTCAAAAACTTCTATGTGGGTGGTGTAAACTCAGTACGTGGTTATGAGACCAGCTCAATCGGAGCGAGAGATGATGGCTTTACAGGTCGCGCTTACTCTGTAGGTGGTACAAAACGATTTGTCACTAATGCGGAAATCTACTTCCCGGTTCCTGGCCTGAAAGATACGAAACAATTTAGATTAAGCACATTCTTGGATGCTGGTGCTGTTTGGGGTGTGGATGGAACATCGGCGAATGGCTGCGATGCAACTGCTAGCGATTGCCTTCGCTACAGCACAGGTGTCGGTGTAAGCTGGTATTCTCCGTTCGGACCGGTTAAATTGGTTCTCGCCAAGCCTCTGAACGAAAAGCCTGGAGACAGAACTCAGACTTTGCAGTTCCAGCTGGGAACTCAGTTCTAAATATTTAAAATTTGAAGTAGTGATTTTTGGGAGAATTCAATTGAACAAGTTGTTGAAAAGCCTGTTAGCTGTGGTTTTTGTAGGCATGGCATTGAACGTGAATGCGGCTGAACTCAAGGTTG
>CAYXMC010000113.1:0-2201 GCA_964466095.1 uncultured Methylophilaceae bacterium
TAGAGTTCGCGTTTATGCCACCGGCATGGATGACCCTAAAGGTCTGGCGATGCATGGTGAAAATCTTTACGTGGCAGATAAGACACGCATACTCAAAGTGTTTTCTAATGGGGATTGGGTTGTGTGGGCAGATGCCAGCATGTTCCCGCGTGCGCCACAGTTTTTAAATGATCTGGAGTTCGACCCTCAGGGTAATCTCTATGTTAGTGACAGCGGTGACCTCAGCAAGGGTGGTGCTATTTTCAAGATCACTCGCGATATTCGTATCAGCATAGTCGCGGATGCGGAGTCTAACCCCATGATTGAAGCGCCTAACGGCTTGCTGATGGATGATACTGGCAATTTTCTGCTGGAGGTGGACTTCAATTCAGGCGTGCTTTATAGCATTAATCTGAAGACACGAGAAATGACAGAACTTGCCCGCGGCTTTGGCGGTGGTGATGGTTTGCTACATCACCCCAATGGCCTGATGTATGTCAGTGACTGGAAAGGTGGCAAACTCTTTAGCGTCAAACATGACGAACCAACCTTGGTGAAAGAGGGCTTCAAGGCGGCTGCTGATATCGGCCTCTCACACGATGCCAAGTATGTCATCGTGCCTGACATGAAGGCTGGTGAGGTGGTGTTCGTTCCTATTCACTGAGTGTGTTAACCACAAATAAAAAAGCCACCGTGAGGGTGGCTTTTTTATTTGGAAGATTTTATTCCTTAACCGTGACTGACTCTATCGTGATGGTCTGATAAGGATTGTCACCGCCGTCAGTCGGCATGCGAGAAATGCGCTGGGCAACATCCATGCCTTTGATGACGCGACCAAACACAGTGTACCCCCAGCCTTGTTCCGTTTTTTGTGAATGGTTGAGAAATCCATTATTGGCGACATTGATAAAGAACTGGGCAGTGGCAGAGTGAGGATCGCTGGTTCTTGCCATGGCGACGGTGCCAAAAGTGTTGGTCAGGCCGTTGTCTGCCTCGTTTTTGATCGGTGGACGAGTCTTCTTCTCGTTCATGTTTTTATCAAAACCTCCGCCTTGAATCATGAAATTGCTGATAACGCGATGGAAGATGGTGCCAGTGTAAAAGCCGTCTTTTACATACTGCAGAAAGTTGGCGACAGTATTGGGCGCTTTTTCGCTGTTGAGCTCTACTACGATCAGTCCTTGACTGGTTTTGATTTCGACAGTGGGCGCAGCTACTGCTTGCAATGAAAACGCCAGAAACGTTGTCAGGATAATCTTGATGAAGTGCTTGGACATATTTGCTCCAGAAATTAAGATTAATTGCCAGTATTGAATAAATGGATAGCGCCATCAAGGCCAGAATAATTCAGCGTATAGCTGGCCTGTGCCTGGACTACAGGCTTGGCGTGATATGCCACGCCAGCGGCAGCGACCGACATCATTTTCAGGTCGTTGGCACCATCGCCGATCGCGATCACCTGCTCTGGTTTTAGGCCCAGAGCATCACGTTTCTGCAAGAGAAAATCTGCCTTGGCTTGAGCGTCGACGATATTACCCAGAATATTGCCAGTCAGCTTGCCATCAATAATTTCCAGAGAATTCGCCTCGGCGTAATCAAGCCCTGCCAGTGACTTGACTCGGTTAGCAAAGAAATCGAAGCCACCGGACACCAGCATGGTCTTGATGTTGTTTTGACGACAACAATCTACCCAAGCCTGAGCGCCGGGATTCAGTTGCAAACGCTCATCGACCACGCGCTTCAATGCAGATTCATCCAGCCCCTTCAGTAGCGCTACACGCCTGCGCAGACTTTCGGCGAACTCGATTTCGCCACGCATGGCACTTTCAGTGATCGCTGCTACCTGTGGTTTAAGGCCGCACATGTCGGCGATCTCATCTATACATTCGATATTGATGAGTGTGGAGTCCATATCCATGACCACTAGGCCGATATTCTTCAATGTGAGCTTGTCTTCCACATAGGCACAATCAATCTGCTCACTTGCACAGAAATCCATCACCTGCTGGGATTTTTCTTTCTGAGCTGGCAGGTAGTAGGCGTGTTCTGCTATTTGCATGAACTGCAAGCCACGATCGGCACCACTAAGCAAATGAATATGGGAAAGATGGTTGAAACTGAGTCTGTAACCTTGAACGACTAAACGCATGACAGCTGACTTGATAAAGGAATTGCCGCAATTATACATTGCGGCAACATCTACTCATGCATACCTTCAGCTT
>CAYXMC010000113.1:2211-5827 GCA_964466095.1 uncultured Methylophilaceae bacterium
TTTGTCCACCACTACGGCATAGAGGTCTCTGGTTGCAGCAAGCGCAGCTGCATGCACGGCTTGCGCTGGCACAACTGTGCCATCTGATCCTGGCAGGTCGCGTGTAGCAGTCGCACTTGCGACAATGGTGGGTGCATAGCCAAGATTAAAGCCGCCATGGGCGGTGGAGTTAATGCACATGTGAGTCATGAATCCAGCGAGGATGATGTTCTGTATGCCTAAAGCTTTTAGCTGCTCGTCCAGACTGGTCTGGATAAATGAATTTGGATAGTGCTTGGTGATGACAGGTTCGCCGGCAATCGGTGCAACTTCATCGGAGATCATGCCGATCTCGGCACGTATATCGTAAGGAGTGCCTGGGCCACCATCATGCTGGATATGAAAGATTGGGGTTTTATGATCACGAGCCATTTCCAACAGGACTTTTGCTTCCAGAATTGCGGTTTCAACACCATTTAGTTGCATCACACCACGACGGTAGGTGTTCTGGCAATCAATCATAATCAGTGCAGAATTGCCAAGATTGGATGCATGATGGCCAAGGCCAACGATATCTCTCAGGGTTTGTGCTGTCATTTTTACTCTCCTCCGATAACTGCTTATGTCTGCTCTTGCCTTAACTTTGTGTGATGAGAAACTTTTTATCTACGTAAAAAGTTTTACTGGGCATGCCAGATGTTGGCTGTGTGATCCACCCGATAACCAGCTTACACAGGATTATGCTAGCATCCGAGGGCTTTTTCGGGGAAAATTAAGAAAATATAAAATTGTGAGTCATGAATGAATTTACACGAGTTTCAGGCCAAGGAATTACTTCAGCGCTACGGTTTGCCAGTTCCCAATAATCAGGTTGCAGATAGCCCTAATGCTGCGGTTAATGCGGCACAGAATATAGGCGGTAGTGCATGGGTGGTCAAAGCCCAGATCCATGCAGGTGGCCGTGGTAAGGCTGGTGGTGTCAAGGTTGTAAAGTCTTTGGCTGAAGTGAAGGATGCAGCAGCGGGTTTACTGGGCAAGCAGCTGGTTACTTATCAAAATGCTCCTGATGGTCAGCCTGTGCACCAGCTGCTGATAGAAGAAACCTTGCCTATCGCACGCGAGCTTTATCTCTCCATGCTGGTAGATCGCTCCCTTGAGCGTGTGGTGATGGTGGCCTCTGCTGCCGGTGGTATGGATATCGAAGAGATTGCCGCCACTAGCCCTGAGAAAATATTGCAAGAAGTTTGTGACCCACTGAATGGCTTGGTGGATTTTCAGGCGCGCAATCTTGCCTTTGCACTGGGCCTTGCCGGTGATCAGATCACTGCGTTCAGTAAATTGGCAAAAGGCTTGTACAAGCTTTTTAAGGAAAACGATCTTTCCTTACTGGAGATCAATCCCTTGATCGTGACCGAGCAGGGCGGTTTGGTCGCGCTGGATTGCAAAATGAGTGTCGATGACAACGCGCTTTATCGCCAAAAAGCCTTGGCCGAACAAAGAGACTGGAGCCAGGACGATGCCAAGGAGGCCGAGGCTCATCATGCTGGCCTCAATTATATTGCTCTCAATGGCAATATCGGCTGCATGGTGAACGGTGCAGGGTTGGCCATGGCAACCATGGACTTGATCAAGCTGCATGGTGGCGCTCCCGCCAACTTTCTGGATGTAGGTGGCGGTGCTACAGCTGCTACTGTTTCCAAGGCGTTTAAAATCATTCTGACTGACCCTAACGTCAAAGCCATCCTGGTCAATATCTTCGGCGGCATCATGCGCTGCGACATTATTGCAGAAGGCATTATGACTGCCGTTAAGGAGGTCGGGATACAAATCCCTGTGGTGGTACGTCTAGAAGGCACCAACGTTGAACTGGGCCGCAAAATGCTGAGCGAAAGTGGCCTTTCCATCATTTCCGCTAATGGTTTAACCGATGCAGCCAAACAGGCTGTAGCAGCAGTGAAAGTTTGATATGTCGATTTTAGTAAACAAGAATAGCAAAGTGATTTGCCAGGGCTTTACCGGCAAGCAGGGCACATTCCATTCTGAGCAGGCACTGGCCTATGGTACGAAAATGGTCGGCGGGGTGACCCCTGGCAAAGGTGGTCAGCAGCATCTCGGTTTGCCGGTATTCAACACCGTGCGTGATGCCGTGCGCGAAACCGCTGCCAGTGCCTCTGTGATCTATGTGCCGCCAGCCTACGCGGCAGATTCCATACTAGAGGCCTGTGATGCCGGTATTGAGCTGATTGTTTGCATTACCGAGGGTATCCCGGTGTTGGATATGCTGAATGTCAAAGCTGCGCTCAAGGCAAATGGAGCGCGCCTAGTTGGCCCTAACTGCCCCGGCGTGATCACTCCGGATGAATGCAAAATCGGCATTATGCCCGGCAGTATTCACCTGCGCGGCAAAGTGGGTATTGTCTCTCGCTCCGGTACGCTAACTTATGAGGCTGTGCATCAAACAACTGCACTTGGTTTGGGTCAATCTACTTGTGTCGGTATTGGGGGCGACCCTATTCGCGGCATGAATTTCGTTGAATGTCTGCAATTGTTTGAGGCAGACCCTGAAACCGAAGCCATCATCATGGTGGGTGAGATCGGTGGTGCGGATGAAGAAGCTGCCGCTGAGTTCATTAAGAGCAATGTCAGTAAGCCTGTTGCCGGATATATCGCAGGCCAAACCGCTCCTAAGGGAAAGCGTATGGGTCATGCTGGCGCTATCATCTCCGGTGGTAGTGGCAAGGCAGAGGACAAAATTCGCGCCCTGCAGAATGCAGGTGTTGTTGTCGCCAGTTCACCAGCAGGCTTGGGTGAGGCAGTGCTGGAAGCTATCAATGCAAAATAACCATTTGATCTGGGAAGCTTATGCTACGTAAACTGAGTTTGCTGTTTTTGCTGGGAATGTTGGCAACCATCAACCCGGCTCAGGCAAAAGAGGAAGTCCCCTATCTATTGACTGCGGCTTCCAAGGGAGATCTGGCAACAGTAAAGGCGATTCTCGACAGTGGTGCAAGTCCTGATACGCGTGATGCAGATGGCCTGACAGCCTTGATGTATGCGGCCCGCAAGGATAAAGCTGATGTCGCGCGTGTCTTGCTTGAAAAAGGCGCTGACGTGAATGCTGTCGATAATGGCGGTTGGACGGCATTGATGTTTGCTGCCAAGAAGAACTTCGTTACTACAGTCGCTGTGCTGCTGGAAAAAGGCGCAGATGCCAAGATTCGTGATCCTTCCGGCTGGAGCGCCCTTGGCATGGCCGCTACATCGGGTTACCACGAGGTGGTGGATCAGCTTATCAAGCATGGACTGAACCCCAACGCCAAGAGTGATGATGGCAAAACTATCCTCATGTATGCCGCTAAAAACGGCGATGTCGGCACGATCAACACGCTTTTGGATAATGGCGCAGACCCATCAATCCGTGACCGTTTCGGACTGACACCACTGATGTATGCCGCCAGAGAGGGTAACGAGGCGGCGGTAGAGCTTTTGGTGAGTCGTGGTGCCAAGGTTGCTGACAGGGATAGTTCCAAATGGACGGCACTCAGTTGGGCAGTAAAAAAGAACAAGATTGATGTGGCCAGATTCCTGATCGAGAAAGGTGCAGACGTCAATCATCAGGATTCAGAAGGCACTCCTG
>CAYXMC010000114.1:0-5799 GCA_964466095.1 uncultured Methylophilaceae bacterium
TACGCAGGGCAGACCCCTACGCCGAACGCGAGGCGGAAAACTACGCTAATCCCTTGCCTAGTCGGGAATTTATCCTTGATATCATGCTGGAACAGGGAGTGCCTGTCAGCGTTGAGGAATTGTATGGGTTACTAGCGATAGGGGTAAACGAACGGGATATTTTCAATCGTCGCCTGAATGCCATGGAGCGAGAAGGCCAGATTATTCGTAACCGTAAGGGCGCGCTTTGCATTCCTGAAAAAATCAACCTGATTGCCGGCCGTGTGGTAGGGCATCCCGATGGTTTTGGTTTTCTAGTACCAGATCACGGAGGCGATGACCTCTTCCTGAGCCCGCGCGAGATGTCGCAGGTATTGCATGGTGACCGTGTTATGGTCAGGCCTGCTGGGTTTGACCGTAAAGGTCGCCCTGAGGGCAAAATTGTCGAAGTGCTGGAACGCACCAATACCCGGCTGGTGGGTAGGCTGATACGCGAGCAGGGCATGAGTATTGTGGTTGCCGAGGACAGGCGCGTGAATCAGGATATCCTGATTCCTTACCATCTGGATATGGATGCCAAGGATGGCCAGGTAGTCATGGTGGAGTTAACCATGCAGCCCAGCGAATCAGCCAAGCCCATGGGCAAGGTGGTGGAGATTCTGGGTAACTATGCCGATTCTGGTATGGAGATTGAAATTGCTCTGCGCAAGCATCATCTGCCATATGAATTCAGCCGTGAGGCGATTGCGCAGGCAGAGAAATATCCCAAGTTAGTGCAGCCTGCTGATTACAAAGGACGCATAGATCTGCGCGAAATGCCGCTAATTACTATAGATGGTGAGACTGCGCGCGATTTTGACGATGCCGTGTATTGCGAGCCGCAAGGCAAGGGCTGGCGTCTGGTGGTGGCGATTGCTGATGTGAGTTTCTATGTGCGTCCGGGTGACGCGCTGGACAAGGATGCTTATGAACGGGGAAATTCTGTCTACTTCCCGCGCCGCGTGATACCAATGTTGCCAGAAGCACTTTCCAATGGTTTGTGCTCTTTGAACCCTGATGTTGAGCGCCTGTGCATGGTGTGCGATATGCAGATAGATGCGCTGGGTACGATCAAGCGATATCAGTTCTACCCTTCAGTCATGCGCTCCAAAGCCCGCATGACGTATACCAAGGTTTTTGACATCATCTCCAACCCTGATGGTGAACTAGCGCGTGAATACGCCTGGCTGATACCGCACATTACCCATCTGCACAGTTTGTTCAAAATCATGCTGAAGGCGCGCGAGAAACGTGGTGCGATTGAGTTTGATAGTGAAGAAACGCTGATGATCTTTAATGACAACGGCAAGATAGAGCGCATTGAGCCCGTGATACGCAATGAGGCGCATCGCCTTATTGAAGAGTGCATGCTGGCGGCCAATGTCTGCGCGGCAGATTTTCTGCAGAGTAATGATCACACAGCTTTGTATCGCATCCATGAAGGACCGACTCTGGAGAAGCTGGAAGCCTTGCGCACTTTCCTTGGCGAGTTTGGTTTTGGTGTAGGCGGTGGTGAAACGCCTCATGCCAAGGATTACGGCAAATTGATTGCCCGCATCAAAGGGCGCCCGGATGAGCATTTGCTGCAGTCGGTCTTGCTGCGATCCATGAAGCAGGCTGTGTATAGTCCCGATAATGTAGGCCACTTTGGTTTGGCATATGAGGCCTATACGCATTTTACTTCGCCTATTCGCCGCTATCCTGATCTTCTGATACATCGCGCCATCAAGGCTGTGATTAATGGCGAGAAATACAAGGCAAGGGATTGGCACGAGCTGGGCAAGCACTGCTCAATGACGGAACGGCGGGCGGATGATGCGACACGCGATGTGCAGGCCTGGCTGAAGTGTTATTACATGCAGGACAAGATAGGTGAAGTGTTTGATGGCACCGTTGCTGGGGTAACCAGTTTTGGCCTTTTCGTTGCGCTGGATGGAATTTATGTCGAGGGTCTGTTGCATGTGACAGAGCTGGGCAATGACTATTTCAACTACGACAAGGCGCGTCATGAAATGGCAGGAGAGAGAACCGGGGTACGCTACAGACTGGGCGACCGTCTGCGTGTGAAAGTCAGCCGGGTCGATCTGGAAACCAGTAAAATAGACTTTACGCTGGTTGCTGGCAGCAAACTTGAAAAGCCGGTTACCCCAGCCATAGAGCATGCTAGTGCTGATGCAACTTTGAGATTGACCAAAGACGGAACGCCATACGCAGCTATCCCGAAAACCACACGTGCCAAAAAAGCCAACGCAGATCGTCAACGTGTCAGCAAAGCCCCGGCTAAAAAAACCGTGACAGGGAAAGCTGGCGCAAGTCAGCCTGCCAAATCAAAAGGGCACGGCAATGGAGGCAAGCCAGCCTCTAAGCCAGCAAGAAGCAAGGCGAGCAAGCCTCGCACCAGAAAATCAAGATAAGGACAGGAATAGAAGTTCATGAGTGAAAGCCGCATATTATTTGGGTTCCACGCGGTATTGAGCCGTTTGCGTCAGCATGCGGGCAGTGTGCAGGAAATATTGATAGACAAGGATAGGGTAGATGCCCGCATGAAGGATTTGCTGGGAATCGCCGAAACTGCAGGTGTGCGCGTCATGCAGATTGAGCGTGCGCGTCTCGATGGCTTTGCTGGAGCTAATGGCCGCCACCAAGGCGTAATTGCCCGCGTGGTCGATGCGCCTATCCCGTACAAGGATATTCATGACATTCTTGAGTCGGATTTGACTGAGCCCCCATTTTTTCTGGTGCTGGATGGGGTGGAGGACCCGCACAATCTGGGCGCCTGTTTGCGTGTGGCTGATGCCATGGGCGTGCATGCGGTGATTGCTCCCAAGGATAGAGCTGCTGGTTTGAATGCCACGGTGCGCAAGGTTGCCTGTGGTGCTGCGGAGACAGTTCCTTTCATTGCGGTGACCAATCTTGCCCGTACCTTGCGTGAACTGAAAGATGCAGGCGTGTTTGTAGTCGGCACCGCGGCAGAGGCTCAGGGTGACCTGTTCAATACAAAGTTGAATGGACCTATCGCTCTGGTGCTGGGTGCAGAAGGTACAGGGTTGCGCAGGCTGACCGCTGAAACCTGCGATGCTCTGGTTAGTATTCCGATGTTTGGCAGTGTTGAAAGCTTGAATGTGTCGGTTGCTAGTGGCATTTGCCTGTATGAAGCTAGAAGACAGCGCAACGCAGCATAAATTTGGTACAAAAAAATCCCCGGAATTTCTGGTTCCGGGGAAACTCGCAAGTATCACTCGCCACTGAGAAGGAGATGTGCGTGGCGGGGAAGCAACTGAACATGCAACACCTGAGTGCAACATGGCCTAGGTCCAGCGCCTCCCCATTGATACAGCGCTATATTTGCAAGCCATATGCCAGCTACTTGGTTTTTTGATAACTGTATGAGCGCTAAGGCTATTTGATTTTTTGTACGATATTGGGAGCCAGGGATTTGTGGTTGAAAACAGCCAATTGGTTGTATGCAGCCACCTTGATCGGCGCTTGCGATAAATAAAAACGCCCTCGCAAGGAGGGCGTTTTTATTGCATTACTGGCCTAGAACTTACTCTTTACCGATTTGGTAAATTTCAGTGCTGTGCTCAACGATCTTGCCGCTAGTGGCATCTACTTCAACCTTGACTTCGCCATCTTTGGTCTTGATGTCGAATTCATAAGAAGCTGCACCGTCCGGCTCGATTTCGTACTCTGTTTCCACTACTTCACCAGGGAAAGCTTCCAAAGCGGTTTTCTTGGCATCAGCTTCACTGACTTTTGCCTTAGACTTGAAAGCGGCATCGCTTGCTTTCACTTCTTCTTCAATTTCAGTGATCTTGCCAGTCTTGCTGCTGCACTCAATATCCCATGCTTTGCCATCAGGTGTTTCGATGTCAAATTCGTAGGTGGGAACACCATTCTCCATTTTGAGTTCAGCTTTTACTACTTCGCCAGCCTTCTCCTTGAGGGCGGCTTGTAAGCATTTTTCCAGGCTTACCTTAGTCTTTGGGAAAGCCGTCTCCGCGGCTTGGGTGGTGCTGGACAAAACAAATGCGCCAGCGACGAGTGATAACAATGCGAGTTTTTTCATGGTACTTCCTTTCTAAGATGACTATTGGTTGTGGCACCAATTTAGCCACCTGCCTAGGCACAGGCAAACATATTGTAGCATTTTAGTAGTTTTGAAGTGGTATTTTTTATTGCTTTAAGTTGAGCTAAGTCAATGAATTACATGGAAAGTAAAGTCCGGTTTTGACAAATATAGAATTGATTTCAGCTTTATTTTAGGCCGTTAAAATGGTATTTTAGCGGTCTTTCCTAGATGTAACCCTGATTTAAATAATTGATATTTAAATAATTGATTTTTTTGTTGTCTTAACTTTTTGGAGTAATCATGGCTGTTGAACGCACCCTTTCTATCATCAAACCTGACGCAGTTGCCAAGAATGTAATTGGTCAAATCTATACCCGTTTTGAATCCAACGGCCTGAAGATCGTTGCCGCCAAGATGGCGCAATTGAGCAAGGAAGAGGCTGAAGGCTTTTACGCTGTGCATAAGGAGCGTCCTTTCTTCAATGATCTGGTCAAGTTCATGATCTCCGGCCCGGTAATGATTCAGGCGCTGGAAGGTGAAAATGCTGTTTTGAAGAATCGCGAATTGATGGGCGCTACCAATCCTAAGGATGCTGCACCGGGTACTATCCGCGCAGATTTCGCTGAAAGCATCGATGCTAACGCTGTGCATGGTTCCGACTCTCTGGAAAATGCAGCTATCGAAATCGCTTACTTCTTTGGTAAGTAATTCCGGGTTAGGAAGTTAGTGATCAATCTGCTCGATTTCAACCAGAAGCAGCTCGCCGAATACTTTACTGGTCTTGGTGAGAAGCCTTTTCGCGCCAAGCAGCTGATGCGGTGGATGCATCATTTTGGCGTGAATGATTTCGAGCAGATGACTGATATCGCCAAAACCCTGCGTGAGAAGCTGGCAAAAGATACCAGCATCACTTTACCTGATGTGCAGACTGAGCTGGTTTCTGCAGATGGTACGCGCAAGTGGCTGATAGGCACCGGCACTGGTAACGGTGTCGAAACCGTATTCATCCCAGAGGATGACCGCGGTACTTTATGTATCTCCTCGCAAGTGGGTTGTGCGCTGGAGTGCACATTTTGTTCTACAGGAAGACAGGGGTTCAACCGTAACCTGACTGTTTCCGAAATCATCGGCCAGCTTTGGCTAGCCAATCATTCCTTGCGGCAAGATCCGGATTACGGCTTGCTCTCCAAGGATGACAGAATTATTAGTAATGTCGTCATGATGGGTATGGGCGAGCCACTTGCCAATTACGACAATGTCGTAACGGCGATGCAGATTATGTTGGATGATTCTGCGTATGGCTTGAGCCGTCGCCGCGTGACGCTTTCCACCAGTGGCATGGTGCCCGCTATGGACAGGTTGAAGGAAGATTGTCCGGTTGCTTTGGCAGTCTCACTGCATGCACCCAACGATGCGCTGCGCGATGTAATCGTGCCAATCAACAAGAAATATCCTATCAAGATGTTGATGGAAGCCTGTGAGCGATACTTAGTCAAGGCGCCGCGAGATTTTGTGACATTTGAATACGTGATGCTGGACGGAGTGAATGATGCAGTCGAGCATGCCAAACAGTTGTTGCAGGTAGTAAAAAACGTCCCCTGCAAATTCAACCTGATCCCATTCAATCCATTTCCTAATAGCGGTTATGATACTTCAAGGCCGGAGAACATCCGGGCATTCCGTGATGTATTGATGCAGTCAGGTTATGT
>CAYXMC010000115.1:0-5775 GCA_964466095.1 uncultured Methylophilaceae bacterium
TGCAAGTGCTAACCGGGATGAGCAGATAGAGCAAGTAAATATCGTCTTGAAAGAAATTGGCGCGGAACAAGTGCCCCAGATTCTGGTTCTCAATCAAATCGACCGCATTGGCATGGAGTCAGGGCTGGAGCGGGATGAATATGGTAGAATTTGCAAAGTGCGAATTTCTGCTAAAACCGGTGATGGGCTGGATCTGATTCGCTTGGCGCTCGCTGAATACCAGCAAGCTTTGATCGCCAAGTTATCAGAGCCTGTCGCTGCGGCATAAATTTTTAATTTCGGAGTAACTCATGGCAAATGATCCCGGCTGGGGCAACCGTAATAACGACGGTCCCCCGGATTTGGACGAAGTAGTGCGTCAATTCAGCCGCAAACTGAATGCCTTGTTTGGCAATTCAAGCGGCGCCAATCAACCTCCAGAGTCAGAAAACAAGGCGATCACCATATTGCCAATTGTTGGTTTGATTGCATTGATCTGGTTTGCCACAGGCTTTTATATTGTGGATCAGGGCTCACGCGGTGTTGTATTGCGTTTCGGTAAACATATTGAGACCACTCTGCCAGGGCCACGTTGGCATATGCCATATCCAATTGAGTCCGTCACTGTGGTGAATATGGAACAGGTACGTACTATCGAAGTGGGCTACCGTTCTGCTGAGGGCAGCTCATCGCGTAGCAAGGAGTTACGTGAATCGCTGATGCTGACTGATGATGAGAACATTATCGACTTGCAGTTCGCAGTCCAGTACAACCTTAAGAATGTTGAAGAAACATTGTTCAATAATCGCTCATCTGAAGAGTCTGTGCGCGGTGTTGCTGAAACTGCAATTCGCGAGATTGTAGGCAAGAGCAAAATGGACTTTGCGCTATATGAAGGGCGTGAAGAGATTGCGGCTCGAGCCAAGAAGCTGATGCAAGATATCCTCGATCGCTACAGCACCGGTATCAATATCGTCAATGTGACCATGCAAAACGCCCAGCCTCCAGAACAGGTGCAAGCTGCGTTTGATGATGCGGTGAAAGCTGGTCAGGATCTTGAGCGCCAGAAAAACGAAGGTCAGGCTTATGCCAATGACGTAATTCCTAAAGCGCGCGGTACAGCTTCACGCCTGCTGGAAGAAGCAAATGGTTACAGATTGCGCGTTGAAAATGAGGCCAAGGGTAATGCCAGTCGTTTTGACCAAGTTTTGGCGCAGTATCAGCGTGCACCGGAAGTGACACGCCAGCGCCTTTATATTGATGCACAAGAACAGATATTATCGAGCGTTAGCAAGGTTGTAGTTGATCAGCAGAAAGGTGGCAACAGCATGCTTTATCTGCCCCTAGATAAACTGCTATCTGCAACTCCCGGTACATCCTCAGTACCATCAGGGCAGGTAAATGCCCCAGTTAGCAACCCGGCACCTGAACTGGATATTAGTACCCAACGTTCACGAGATGCTTTCCGTAGCCGTGACAGGGAGAGTCGATAATGAGAAATCTCGGAACTATTTTGTTAAGCCTGATCGTGCTGCTGCTTTTGCTTAGCTTGTCAGCGTTTACAGTTGATCAGCGTGAATATGCGCTGGTTTTCCGCTTGGGTGAAATCGTCTCTGTCAAGAAAGAGCCGGGCTTGTACTTCAAAGTCCCCATGCTCGATAACGTCAGATACTTTGACAACCGCATTCTGACATTGAACTGGGAAGAGCCAGATCGCTTTCTCACAAGCGAGAAGAAGAATGTGTTGGTGGATTCATTCGTTAAGTGGCGTATTGTTGATCCGGCCAAATATTACGTTTCTGTCAAGGGCGACGAGCTTGCTGCTGAACGTCGCCTCTCGCAAACTGTGAATGCTGGCCTGCGCGATGAGTTTGGTAAACGTACTATCCATGACGTGGTCTCGGGTGAACGTAGTCAGATCATGGAAATCCTCCGCCAAAGTGCGGACAAAGAATCCCGACAGATGGGGATACAAGTGCTTGATGTTCGGCTGAAGCGCGTGGATTTGCCACAGGAAGTCAGTGAGTCCGTTTATCAGCGTATGGAAGCTGAGCGTAAGCGCGTTGCTAATGAGCTAAGGTCTCAAGGTGCGGGTGCTGCAGAAAAGATTCGTGCTGATGCTGACCGTCAACGTGAAGTGATTATTGCCGAAGCTTATCGCGAAGCGCAGAACATCAAAGGCCAAGGTGATGCAAAAGCTGCAGAGATTTATGCTCAGGCGTACGGAAAAAATCCTGAGTTTTATGCCTTCTACCGCAGCCTTGAGGCATATCGCAACAGCTTCAAGAGCAAGAGTGATGTACTAGTGCTAGAGCCAAATTCCGATTTCTTCAAGTACCTGCGCAGTTCCAATGGCGGCAAGAAATAACCCGGAATTCACATGAACACTACTTTGCTGGTTGCTTTTGGCTTGATGCTGGTACTTGAAGGCATCTTGCCGCTGGTTGCACCACAAGCCTGGAAACAGACTTTCCAGAAAATGATAGAGCTTAAAGATGGACAACTACGTTTTGTTGGTTTGTTATCCATGCTGATAGGCTTTGTATTAATAATGATAGTTCGATAAACATGATGCGTAATTGGATATTGCCGGAATACATAGAGGACGTGCTGCCAGCTGAGGCGAGCCGTATTGAACAGCTGCGCAGGACGCTGCTGGATGTGTTTCGTGTGCACGGTTATCAATATGTCATTCCACCTATGCTGGAATATCTGGAATCCCTGATTACAGGGGTGGGGCATGATATGGATATCGCAACTTTCAAAGTGGTCGACCAGCTGACGGGGCGCCTGATGGGAGTCCGTGCAGATACAACGCCACAAGCTGCCCGCATAGATGCGCACATGTTGAATAATCAGGGCGTGACTCGTTTGTGTTACGCCGGCAGTGTGCTGCGTACCAATCCTGATGGTTTAGCACGTACACGCGAGCCTATTCAGTTGGGGGCGGAGCTATTTGGACATGCTGGAGTAGAAAGTGATATTGAAATCCAGCGCTTGATGGTAAAAGCCTTACAGGCGGCTGGTGTCAAATCTCTGCATATTGATTTTAGTCATGTCGGGATTTTCGGTAGTCTTGTCAAGCATGCACAGATTAGCAAGCCACTAGAGCAGGCCTTGTACAAAGCTCTGCAAAGTAAAGATCAGGCTGAAGTTGCAAGACTGAGCGACGAACTGAATGATGGGATATGCAAGGCCTTATGCAGTCTGACTGAATTGAATGGCGATATCACTATTCTCAGTGAAGCGGAAAAGCGTTTGCCAGACAACCCTGACATCAAGCGCGCCCTGAATGACCTGCGTCAGGTAGGTAAGGCGCTTGCGACTCTTGGAGTCGATGTTTGTTTTGACTTGTCCGAATTGCGTGGTTATCACTATCACAGTGGTATGGTATTCGCTGCCTATGCGCAAGGTTATGCTGGTCCATTAGCTTTGGGCGGACGTTATGATGAAGTCGGTATGGTGTTTGGTAGAGCACGACCCGCAACCGGGTTCAGCTTGGATTTACGTGGCGTGGTAACAGCCTTGCCTTTAGCTGAGTTACCCAAAGCTATTTTTGCTCCGTATGCGGATGACTCTGCACTTGCGGGCAAAATTGAGGCACTACGCTTGGCAGGAGAGGTTGTTGTGCAGGAGTTGCCAGGACATGAGGCGCATCGTGCAGAGCTGAATTGCGATCGCAAGCTGGTGCAGCAGGGTGCGCAGTGGCAAGTGGTTGCAGCACCAGAATTAACAAATTAAATACAACAGATATTTTAGTAGAGCTTGGTATGAACAAAAACGTAGTAGTGATCGGTACCCAATGGGGTGATGAAGGCAAAGGCAAGATAGTGGATTGGCTGACCGATCACGCTCAGGGTGTCGTCCGTTTCCAGGGCGGACATAACGCTGGTCACACACTGGTGATTGGTCAGGGCGCAGCACAGCGTGAATACAAGCTTAATCTGGTGCCCTCCGGTATCGTGCGCGAGGGTATTAAATGTTATATCGGTAATGGTGTGGTACTAGATGCTGGGCACTTGCTGTCGGAGATCTCCGGTTTGGAAACTGTTGGTGTTGAAGTACGCAACCGCTTGATGGTTAGTCCTGGTTGTCCACTTATCATGGGGTATCACGTCAAGTTGGACCAAGCGCGTGAGGCGGCTAGAGGCGCGGACAAAAAGATTGGTACTACTGGTAAAGGTATAGGTCCGACCTACGAAGATAAGGTTGCACGGCGTGCATTGCGTGTATATGACTTGTTTCAACCCAAGAATTTTGCCGAAAAACTGCGCGAAGTGATGGATTATCATAACTTTGTTCTGACCAAATACCTTGGCGTAGAGGCGGTTGATTACCAGTCAGAGCTGGACTTGGCGATGGGCCGAGTTGATGCGCTAAAACCATTGATTGGTGATGTTTCCGCTGCGATTTATGATGCCAATAAGGCAGGTGACAAGCTGTTGTTTGAAGGTGCACAAGGTACTTTACTGGATGTCGATCACGGTACGTATCCTTACGTTACTTCTTCCAACTGCGTTGCCGGACAGGCTGCTGCTGGCTCTGGCGTTGGGCCGGATACTTTGCACTATGTATTGGGAATTACCAAGGCTTACACAACCCGAGTGGGTAGTGGGCCTTTCCCGAGTGAGCTGGATATCGAGAATGCTGATTGCCCTGGTTATCAGATGTCTACCAAAGGCCGTGAAATCGGCACAGTGACCAAGCGCAAGCGTCGTTGTGGCTGGTTTGATGCTGCTGCTTTACGCCGCTCTGCTCGTATTAATGGTTTGACTGGCCTTTGTATCACCAAGCTTGATGTACTGGATGGTATTGCCGAACTGGAAATCTGTACCGGCTACAAGCTGGATGGCAAGGTCTATGACTTGTTACCAGTAGGGGCCGAGGAAGTGGCGCGTTGCGAGCCTATCTACGAACGCATGCCCGGCTGGAACGAGAATACTTTTGGTATCAGTCGTTGGGAAGACCTGCCGGTGAATGCGCGTAACTACCTCAAACGTCTGGAGTCTCTGTGTGAAGTGCCAGTAGCTATCGTTTCTACAGGTCCTGAGCGAGATCAAACCATCGTATTGCGCCATCCGTTTGGGGATTGATTTTGAAACCCATTCAGGAACAAAGACTGGCTTGGGCGCTTACCGGCTCAGGCCATTATTTGCGAGAGTGCTTGCAGATTATTGATCAGCTTGAGAATGTTGATCTGTTTCTCAGTAAAGCTGCTGCAGAGATTATGCAGCAATATGGCTACAAGCATAATGTAGGGCGTGTCTATCAGGACAAAACGGCCAGCGCCGTGCCTGTTGAGCTGTTTTATCATGGAGCATATCACACAGTGGTGATTGCTCCGGCAACATCAAATACTGTAGCCAAAATGGTCTGCGGTATATCGGATAATCTGATTACCAATATCTATGCACAGGCAGGAAAATGCCGCGTGCCATCCATCGTATTTGCTTGTGACACAGAGCCGGAAGTGGAGTCTGAAGCACCCCGTGAGAACATGGTGAAGGTGTACCCACGTCGCATAGATCTTGAGAACATGGAAAAACTCAAAACCTTCGAAGAGACAACAGTTGCAGGTGATATGCAGCAGTTGCATTCGGCGATTCAGGCGCGACTTGCATGTCTGAAAACCTCCTCTTCCTGACGGGAAAGCTGGCTGAAAAAAGCCTGCACAAGGTACTGCAGGCAATACAAACTGAAATGCAGCCTGCGGATGTTGATGCGCCTGTATTCAAGTACCGCGTTGCACAGATAGGGGTGTCTGTTGCAGCATTGATGACCCCTGAATTGATAGCC
>CAYXMC010000116.1:0-5747 GCA_964466095.1 uncultured Methylophilaceae bacterium
TGAGATGAGAACTTGGGGTCGGGGACTTTAACGGAGAGCACGCAGGTAATGCCTTCGCGCATATCGTCGCCGGTGGTTTCTACTTTGGCTTTTTTCGCCAGCTCGCTCTGCTCGATGTATTGATTAAGCGTGCGGGTCATGGCGGTACGCAGCCCTGTGAGGTGGGTACCACCATCACGCTGCGGAATGTTGTTAGTAAAGCACTGCACGGTTTCACTGTAAGAATCGTTCCACTGCATGGCGACTTCTACAGTGATGCCCTCTTTTTCACCCATGGCGTAGAAGGTTTTAGGGTGCAACACTGTCTTGGTGCGGTTCATGTATTCCACAAAACCTTTAACGCCACCGGAGTAAGCAAAATTTTCACTCTTGCCGGTGCGTTGGTCGATTAGCTCAATCTTGACGCCGTTATTGAGGAATGAGAGCTCACGGATACGCTTAGCGAGGATTTCAAAGTGGTATTCCACCAGGACAAAGGTTTCTACTGAAGCGAGGAAGTGTACCTCGGTGCCACGTTTTTCTGTGGTGCCCGTTACCGCCAGCGGGGCAACAGGAACGCCACGCTTGAATTCCATCTGGTGTACCTGACCCTTGCGGTAGATCTTGAGGCGTAACCAGTCAGACAAGGCATTGACCACAGAAACACCCACGCCGTGCAAACCACCTGAAACCTTGTATGAGTTTTGGTCAAACTTGCCGCCGGCGTGCAGCTCGGTCATCACGATTTCTGCTGCCGAGCGCTTGGGTTCGTGTTTGTCGTCTTCTTTAATATCGGTTGGAATACCGCGACCATTGTCAGAAATGCTGATGGAGTTATCTGGATGGATAATCACTTTGATGTCATCACAATGACCCGCCAGTGCTTCATCAATCGCATTATCCAGTACTTCAAACACCATGTGGTGCAAGCCGCTACCATCAGAGGTATCGCCAATATACATACCGGGACGCTTACGCACGGCATCAAGGCCTTCAAGAATCTTGATACTGTCTGAGTTGTAATCAGTATTTGCTGCTTTGCTTTGAGTCATGGTGTTTGTTTTTTCCGTGTTTCACGTGAAACAATAATTGAATCTTGATTAAAAATTAACGCCTGCTTAGATACGCATAGGCATAACGACATACTTGTAGTTAGCATCATTCGCTACTGTCACCAAGCAACTACTATTGGCATCAGCAAATGAAAACACTACTTCATCACTATCCACATTGTTCAGCACATCTATCATGTAGGTGACATTAAAACCAATATCCAGTGCATCACTGGTGTAGTTGATTTCCAGCTCTTCTTCAGCTTCTTCCTGCTCGCTGTTAGTACTGATCAGGCGCAGGCTGTTTTGGCCCAATACCAAGCGTATGCCGCGGTATTTCTCATTGGAAAGAATGGATGCACGCTGCATGGAAAGCAGAATCGCCATGCGATTCACTGTGAAATGATTTTGATGCCCTGTTGGAATCACACGGGTGTAATCCGGGAATTTTCCATCAATTACTTTTGAAATCAATCGGATATCACCGAATGAAAAATTCACCTGGCCATTGGTGATCTCAATGGTGACTTCTTCATCGCTGTCATCCAGCAGTTTGATCAGCTCTATCACGGTTTTGCGTGGGAGGATGACTTCCTGTTTTTCATAGCTACTGGCGAGCTCTGTTGAGGTAAAGCTCAAACGGTGACCATCTGTGCCTACAACGTTCAGTTTGTTACCGTTAACTTCAAACAAGAGACCATTCAGGTAATAGCGAATGTCCTGTTGTGCCATGGCAAACTCAACTTGCTTGAACAAGCGCTTGAGTATGCGTTGACCTATCGTCACCACAGTATTGCTAACACCTACCGCTTTGCTCATTACTGGGTAATCAGCAGCAGGCAAAGTTTGCAGGTTGAATTTGCTCTTGCCAGCTTTGACTGTTACGCGGCTATCACTGGTTGCCATGTTGATTTCTGTGTTTTCCGGCAAGGCACGGCAGATATCCAGCAATTTCTTGGCAGATATGGTGGTAGAAAGCTCACCACCAATGTCTGTGTTAATAGCGAGCGATATCTGCATTTCCAGATCAGTAGCTGTTAAGACCAGCTTTTCGCTTTTGGCTTCCAGTAAAAGATTGGAAAGAATAGGTAAGGTATGACGTCTTTCAACAATACCGCTTACAGATGAAAGTGGTTTTAGCAAAGTGTCACGATTGATCTTGATGTTCATTTTAATTTAAGAACCTAAATAAAAATTTAATAATAGTTAGTAATGTTTAAAAAACCTGTTGATTAGTTTTATTTCAATTAAAAATCAAACATCTAAACTACTTTTTACTGCTAGTAAAACTTAAGAAATTGCTGTGGATAAAATGTTTACTATTTTACCCGTTTATTAAAATCGCGCCTAAACCGAGTATTCATACACAGGCTATCCACGGCTTTCCTGAAGGCATTAATCCCTGATTACCTGAACCAGAAACGCAATATCACGGGTGACATTAGGGTCATTTTGTCTCAGTTGTTCTACTTCATCGCATGCGTGCATGACAGTGGTGTGGTGGCGGCTACCAAACGCTTCACCGATTTCAGGGAAGCTATGATTGGTAAGCTCGCGGGCCAAAGCCATGGCAATTTGTCGTGGCCGTGCAAAATTACGTGACCGCTTTTTGCTATACATTTCAGCGACTTTAATTTTGTAATAGTCAGCCACAGTTTTTTGAATATTCTCGATAGTGATCTGGCGGCCACGTACGGCAATCAGGTCTTTCAAAGCTTCTTTGGCCAGATGTACATCCACAGCATGGCCGGTGAATTTGGCCATGGCAACGATACGGTTAAGGGCACCTTCCAGCTCACGCACGCTGGAGCGTACTTGCTTGGCGATAAAGAAAGCCACATCTTCATTCAATACAAATTTGGCTTCCTCAGCTTTTTTCAGCAGGATGGCTACCCGCATTTCAAGCTCTGGTGGCTCAACAGCAACTGTGAGACCCCAGCTGAATCGGGTGCGTAGCCGCTCATCCACATCAGCGATTTCCTTTGGGTAGGTGTCGCAGGTGATGATGATTTGTTTTTTGGCTTCAATAAGAGAATTAAATGCGTAAAAAAACTCTTCCTGCGTCCGGCTTTTTTTTGCAAAGAACTGGATATCGTCTATCAACAGCAGATCCAGTGAGTGATATTGTCGTTTGAATTCATCAAAAGCTTTGTGCTCGTAAGCTTTTACTACATCAGATACATAGCGCTCCGCGTGTAGATACTTGATTTTGGCACCAGGGTTTTGTTGCTTGAGATGGTTGCCTATCGCTTGAATCAAATGGGTTTTGCCTAACCCTACCCCGCCATATATGAATAATGGGTTGTATGCGGTGCCTGGATTTTCAGCCACTTGTAATGCAGCGGCGCGGGCAAGCTGGTTGGCTTTACCGGTAACGAAGTTTTCGAAGGTAAAACTGGGGTTAAGCCCGGAAGTCTCAGGATTGGCTTTGGTCTTTTTGCTGGTTTTTTCCTGAGTGCTTGCGGGCGCAATCGGTTTTTCTATTACTGACTCAATAACTTTATGACCATTAAGTGCTGCGGGTTTCTTGTCCGAGGCATCCATGATTGCCAATTCAATCTGTACAGGCTGTGTTAAAAGCTCTTCAGCTAACACTTCTATTCTGTGAAGGAAACGATCCTTAACCCATTGCAATACGAAACGATTGGGCGCGAGTACGCGTATGGAGCCATTGGTGGTCTCTATTTGCAGGGGTTTAATCCAGGTGTTGAATTGTTGGGCGGAAAGCTCTTGTTGAAACCGACCAAGACATGTAGACCAAAAGTTTTCCATCGGTTACCCGATACCCCAATTCCGAATATTAAAGATGTGGATTTTGCCCGGTATGTGATTTATTTTGGTATCCGGGTACCAGCGCTGTCAGATAGAAATATTATTGTTTGCAAAACATCTATGAACAGCGAATTTATAAGTTCATTCTAGCGGTTTTGAACCAACTTATCCACAGGCAAAACCGATACTTTTTATCAATCAAATTAAACAGAAATAAACATTGACAAAACAAGGCTGAATCGGGTTAAATTACGCCCTTTGTTTAGAAACGCACAGTAGTCATCGGAGAATATTATGAAACGCACCTACCAACCTTCGAAAGTTCGTCGTGCACGTACTCACGGGTTCTTGGTTCGCATGAAGACTCGTGGCGGTCGCGCTGTTATTGCTGCTCGCCGCGCCAAGGGCCGCGCTCGTTTAGCTGTTTAAGCTGTAACGAATTTCGGTTTGCCGCAATTGGCTTTGCCGAATTTAGGTTTTCCCAGTCAGGCAAGATTGATAAAAACGGATGATTTTTCATCCGTTTTTAGTTTCCGCAAACGGATTTCCGGTCATTTTCTGGCACTGCATTACCAGTATAATCAGCTTGGTCGCCCTCGCTTGGGTCTGGTAGTCAGTAAAAAAATCGCAAGGCTTTCAGTCAGCCGAAATTATATGCGCAGGGTGCTGCGTGAGGTATTCCGGCATCAACAGCAAAATCTTGCAAGTGTCGATGTCGTAGTGAGAGTACAGCGACTGTTTTCGAAAGCTGACCATGCTCAGCTCAAACAGGAGTTTCTGGAGTTACTGGACAGGCTGAACCGACGCGCCAATGCTGACAAGGCAGAGCAATGAGTCGATTGCTATTGCTTTTGATCAGGGCTTATCAGTTGGCATTAAGTCCGTTTTTTGGTCAGCAGTGTCGCTTTAGCCCAACTTGTTCGCAATACGCCCTGGATGCAATCAGCAAACATGGCGCATGGCGTGGCAGTTGGCTTGCAGTGCGCAGGCTATCTAGATGTCATCCTTGGCATCCCGGTGGTCATGATCCAGTTCCATGATTTATAAGCAACTTTTATAATTTTTTAAGAAAAAGTATGGACACTAAACGCCTTATACTGTTTGTGATTTTCTCTTTCTCAATTCTGATGTTGTGGGATAGTTGGCAGCGTCAGCATACACCACAGGAACAAGTTCAGGCAGCAGCAAGTGATACCAGTGTTCCTCTGGCTAATCCGTCTGTCAGCAAAGAAAATACCCAACTACCCAAAGAATCAGCATTTCAGTTAGCACAAGGTCAACGTATATCCGTTGAAACTGATCTCTTCAAAGCAGAAATTGATACCACTGGTGGTGATCTGCGTCGCTTGGAGTTGCTGAAGCATCGTTCAGCAGAATCCACAGACAAGAACTTTATCCTTCTGGATGATACTGCCAAGCCCATGGTATATGTCGCGCAGTCTGGACTGATAGGTGCCGATTTACCAAGTCATAAGACCACCTTTACCAGCAGCCAGCCAGCTTATTCTTTACAAGAGGGTAATGACAAACTGGAAGTGCGTTTGAGCTGGGTGGGCAGCAATGGTGTTCAGGTCGACAAGGTTTACACCTTCCATCGTGGTGATTATGCGATTGATCTTTCCTACCAGATTAAAAATGGCAGTGCTGAGACGCTGGAGCCATGGGTTTACTACCAGATTGTGCATGACAGCAAATCCAACCAGGGTTCTGCCATGATGCCGACTTTCACGGGCGGTGCTTATTTTACCGAAGCTGACAAATACAAGAAGTTGGCCTTCAAGGATATGCTCAAAACCAATTTATCCAAGAACACCAAAGATGGTTGGGTTGGCTTGGTTCAACATTATTTCGTGAGTGCATGGATTCCGCAGCAAGGGGTAAGCCATGAGTTTTATACCAAGCAATTGGCAGATGATATGTTTGCGATTGGTAGTAAAGGCGCTG
>CAYXMC010000117.1:0-5744 GCA_964466095.1 uncultured Methylophilaceae bacterium
TACCTGACGTTCCGCTAACAACTGACGGCCGCGTTTCCAAGTGGTCATCAGCAATAATAGAGCCAATCCAAATACCAACGGGAACCAGCCGCCATCGGGTATCTTGCTGAGGTTGGCCGTGAAGAAAGACACATCAATCAGCAAAAACACCGCTACCATGGCCTTCACCAGCCATTTGTTCCAGCCCCAGCTGCGGGATGCCACGACATAAGCCAATAGGGTAGTAATAATCATCGTGCCAGTTACTGCGATGCCATAAGCGGCAGCCAGATTGGACGACGTTCCAAAACCAAGCACCAGACAAACTACCATCAGCAACAAGGCCCAGTTAACCACTGGCATGTAGATCTGGCCTTTTTCACTGCTGGATGTGTGCTGCACCTCCATGCGCGGACAATACCCAAGTTGAATCGCCTGCTGCGTGATCGAATACGCCCCGGAAATCACAGCCTGCGAGGCAATCACTGTGGCCGCTGTGGCCAACGCTACCATGGGATACAAAGCCCAGCCGGGAGCAAGCAGGTAGAACGGGTTTTCAATCGCTTCTGGCCTTACCAGCAGCAATGCCCCCTGACCAAAATAATTAAGTACCAGCGCAGGCAGCACCAAGCCAAACCAAGCAAGCTGCACAGGCTTGCGACCAAAATGCCCCATATCGGCATAAAGCGCTTCGGTACCGGTGACCGTCAACACCACTGCAGCCAAAGCAAAAAATCCAAGTGCGCCATGGTTGGAAATAAAGCTCAATGCATAAAGGGGACTTAGCGCCTGCAAAACTTGTGGGGCTTGTACGATGCCAGAAACTCCGAGGGAAGCTAACGCCACAAACCAGACTATGACAATAGGCCCAAACAACTTGCCAACCTTAGCCGTACCGTGTTTTTGATAGAAGAACAGTACAAGCAGCACAGTGATTGCAACAGGCAGAACATATGGGGTAAGCGCTGGCGTCGCGACTTGCAAACCTTCTACAGCGGAAAGTACCGAAATAGCCGGCGTAATAACAGCATCGCCATAGAACAAAGCTGCCCCTAGCAGGCCAAGCATCATCAGGAAGCCGCCCCGCTTCTCGCTCACCAGCTGCCGGACCAGTGCCATCAGCGCCATGATGCCGCCTTCGCCACGGTTATCGGCACGCATGATGAAGAGTACATATTTGATGGAAACTACCATCATCAACGACCAGAACATCAGGGAGAGAATCCCGAGAATATTGTCGGGATTGAGCGGTACAGGATGATGTGCCCCTGCGAATATCTCGTGCATGGTGTAGAGCGGACTGGTACCGATATCGCCATACACCACACCTAGTGCAGCCACGGCAAGGCCAGCAGTCGTCGTTTTTCTCAATTGGGTTTGCATGAATATCCTTTGATTGATTTCAAATCTGGAAGCGGTAGCCCACACCTGTTTCCGTGAGCAGATACTTGGGTTGTGCTGGGTCTTGTTCAATCTTCTGGCGGAGATGGCCGACAAACACGCGCAGATAATGGTTGCTTTCACTGTAAGCCGGCCCCCATACCTCACGCAGTAGTTGCCTGTGTGTAATCACCTTGCCAGCATTGGCAACCAGCACACTCAGCAAACGATACTCGATAGGGGTTAGATGCAAGGGCTCACCAAGGCGGCTCACCTTGCGCTGGGCTATATCCAGCTGAATATCACCAAATGTGACAATTGGCCCCAGTTCCTTGGGCTGCATCCTGCGCCTGAGCATGGCACGGACACGCGCCAGCAGCTCACCCACACCAAAAGGCTTCGCCAGATAATCATCCGCCCCGGCATCCAGCGCCTGAATTTTGTCTTGCTCAGAAGCGCGCGCAGAAAGCACCAGCACCGGCACACTAGACCAGGTACGCAATTCTTTTATCAGGCTAACGCCATCACCATCTGGCAGGCCGAGATCAAGAATCAACAGATCAGGTTTACGGGTGCCTGCCTCTTGCAGACCGGAAGCCACATTAGCTGCCTCGTGGACTGTGCAGGCTTCGTCCTCAAGCGCAGCCCGTACAAAACTGCGTATGCCTGCTTCGTCCTCTATCAGCACAATCACTGGCGATAGCTGGCTCATGGCGCTATCTCCAGCATCTCTTCAGGAATGACAGGTGGCACCCCCAATGGCAAGGTAAAGCTAAAACATGCACCACCATCTGACAGATTGCTTGCCCATATCCTGCCTTGGTGGGCTTCTACGACAGCCCTGCATATAGCCAAGCCAATGCCCGTGCCGGTGGCTGTGGAATGAGAGTTATCAGCGCGGACAAAGATGCGGAATATGTCATCCATCTTATCTGCAGGAATACCTTGCCCCTGATCTTCCACCGAGATACAGACACTATCGCCTGTGACTTCAGCCTTGATGTGGATAGACGTATCTTCAGGGGAATATTTGGCGGCATTCTCCAGCAAATTACAGAACACACGCTCAATTAATATCTCGTCAAACTCCAGTAGTGGCAGATCAGCAGGCAAATTAATACTGAGCTTGTGTCGTTTAAGTGCATCTCCCAGCAGCTGGATACTGGCGCCTATTACCTCTTCCAGTGGTTGCCAGGATTTCTGCATAGAGACCTTGCCGGTATGCAAGCGCGCCATATCCAGCAGATTACTTACCAAATGATTAAGCCGCATAGCTTGATGATGCAGGCTTTCGGTCAGCTCTTTCTGCCGCCTATCCAGTGGCGGCTTGCTGATCTGCAGAGAGTCGACCATACCAACCAGCACTGTCAGCGGCGTACGCAAGTCGTGGGAAAGTGCTGACAATATAGAGCTGCGCAAGCGCTCGCTGGTATATTCCATCTCTGCTGATTTGGCAATTTCGACATAATGCAAACGCTCGATGGCAACTGCGAGCATGGAAGCCACTGCCAGCAGCAATTCCCTTAATGCATCCTCCATCGGCAGTTTATCGCTGTTTAACTCTACGACCAGAACACCATGCACGCGGGTTGCGCCCAGCAGAGGGAAGTAAAATACGTTATCCGACTGGGTGAACTGCAGATGTGCTGGTTGCTGGAATACAGCGGTTGCAATATGAGATTCGTACCATACCTTGCTTGGTTTGACGGGTTCCAAATTGCCATTTGCATCTGGCAATAGCAGCACACCCATGACTCCTGTGCTCTCATGCAGGAAAGCTGCCCCTATCTCATCCACCTGTGATTGTTTTAGTGCACCGGATAAAGCACGGGCCAACTCATAAAGCTGCTGTGTACGCGCCTCTTTCAACTCCGCTTGCTCTGCCTGTAAACGTAACCTTGCTGCCATTTGCCCGGTAATCAGGGCAACAGCGGCCATCACGATAAACGTCAGAAAATACTGGACATCGCTTACTGCAAAGGTGAGTTTGGGTGGCACAAAGAAAAAGTCGAACAAGGCCACACTCACAAAGGTAGCAAAAATACCGGGGCCGCGGCCAAAGTGCACAGAGACTAAAAAAACCGCCAGCAGGAATATCATGACGATATTCACCAGATCAACAAAGCTGTTAAGCACACCAGCTAAAGACGCCGTAATCAGGCAAGCAATCAAGGCCATCAGGTAAGATGTGCGAACTTTTGCAAATTGATCGCGTCTGGTCGTGTGGTTCATGAGAGCGATTCTGAACCAAGCAATATAAAAATACTGTAAAAATTTCCACTCACTTTCTGTATGGCCAAGCTTATGAAAAAACTGTTGTTGATTGCCTGTCTATTGCTAACTGCCTGTTTGGGAACACCGGATAACGTAAAAGTCGTTGATCATGTTGACCCCGAGCGATACCTTGGCACCTGGTATGAGATCGCACGGCTAGACCACTCATTTGAGCGCGGACTGGAACAAGTCACCGCGACTTATAGCATGAGGGATGATGGTGGCATCAAGGTCATTAACAAAGGCTATAACCCGGAAAAACAAGCCTGGAAAGAAGCCGAAGGCAAAGCCTATTTTCTGGAACCTGCGCACCCGGACAAGACTTATCCCGGCAAGCTGAAGGTATCGTTCTTTGGACCATTTTACGGGGCTTACAACATTATGGATCTGGACAAGGACAACTACAGTTATGTCATGATCTGCGGTCCAGACAAATCCTACTTCTGGATACTTTCACGCACGCCACAGCTATCGGAAGGTATCAAGCAACAATTGATAAGCCTGGCAGACAAATTGGGGTTCGATACAGGCAAGCTGATTTATGTCAGTCACTAGAAATAGGTAAATAAGCAGGTTTTTTACCCGCTTATTACCCATTTACCATAAAAGGTTAAAGTTAAAATTACCCTAACCGATAAAGAGTTACTGTTGGAACTGAACAATCTGGTTTGAACTTTTCTGTCAGGGTATAAAAAAATGGCTCAAGACTTTCAATCTGCTTGCAAAAATACGCTCAAACTGCTGCGCGACCGCCTTGGTTTTGATCTGTGGATGATTACCCGTACAGAGGGGAATGACTGGATCGTGCTTAGCACCGAAGACCATGGCTATGGCATCCCCGAAGGCGCCATCATGGAATGGCAAGACTCCCTCTGCTCCCGCATGATTCAGGGCTTGGGTCCCTCGGTTGCGCCTGAAGTCGGCTTGATTCCCGCTTACACATCTGCCCCCCTCAGCCAGCAGATTAATATCGGCGCTTATATCGGCGTACCACTCACAACTGCTGATGGCCGCTTGTTCGGCACTTTGTGTGCCGTTGACCCACGCCCACATACTGACGATTTATTGAAAGAGCAGGCCTTGATTGAACTGATGGCCAACCTGCTCAGCTCTATCCTTGATGCTGAATTAAAGACCATAGATGCCGTACGCCGCGCAGAGCGTGCCGAGGCTGAAGCCACTCGCGATTCGCTGACCAATCTCTACAACCGCTTGGGCTGGACACAGTTGATTCAGAAAGAAGAAAACCGCTGCCATCGCTATGGTCACCCTGCATGCGTTATTAATATCGACGTTGATGGCTTGAAAGAAATGAATGACTCCCAAGGACACGCCGCCGGTGACGACCTTCTTATACGCTGCAGTCAAGCACTGCTCGAAGCCACCCGCACCTCTGATGTGGTTGCACGTCTGGGTGGCGATGAGTTCTGCGTACTGGGTGTGGAATGTGATCCGACCTCAGCCAAGATTATGGAAAGAAGAATCCGCACATGTCTCGCCAATGCCGGAGTTAACGCTTCTGTAGGCTTGGCGATTCGTACCGAGCAAGGACTTGCCGTGGCGTGTGCGGAAGCTGATGAAAAGATGTATATCGAAAAACGCAGCAAGAAAAGCTCTGCAGAAAACAAAGAGCCTTCTGTCTCTACCTTATTTAACGACAGTAAGCTTGTAGCCTGAATTGCGTAGTCTGGCAACCAGCCCTTGGTCGCCTGCCAGATGAGACGCACCCACCGCGAAGAAGGCGGCAGTCTCTTCTAACTGTGCCTTAATGCGTTCTGCCATCACTTCATTACGTTCATCTATCAGTTTGCTGCGCATTTTCTGCCAAAGTTCTTTTGGCAGCATGCCGCCGGTGATTTTTTCATCCAAGGCAGCTATCTTGCTTGTGTCACCCTTTTGATAGGCCTTGAGCAGACTCTCAAAGTCTTTTTCCTTTTGCTTTTGTGTACGTTTCAGCACAGCTCTCAGCATCACCAGTTGCTCCTCAAGATTCAACTCGTCCAGCGCAGCAAAGTGTTCGGCAGCATCTTCAATCCCGTAAATCGGTTTATTGTTATCCCTTGCTAAGGCAGCTAATGTCTCATCCTGAGTGTAGAGCGCTTGTGGTTTTG
>CAYXMC010000118.1:0-5737 GCA_964466095.1 uncultured Methylophilaceae bacterium
CAATGGACATAAAAGCGGTACCCGTTTTGTGATTGTACGTTTTGGCAACGTACTCGGTAGCAGTGGAAGCGTCATTCCAAAGTTTCGCCAGCAGATTGCGCAGGGTGGGCCAGTGACAGTTACGCACCCTGATATCACGCGCTATTTCATGTCCATACCCGAAGCTGCACAACTGGTGATGCAAGCTGGGCAAATGGGTTCAGGTGCCGAGATATTTGTTCTCGACATGGGTGCGCCAGTGCGTATTGCTGATTTGGCACGTGACATGATCAAGCTATCCGGCTTGCAGGAAACAGACATTCAGATTGAATATACTGGCTTGCGTCCCGGTGAAAAGCTTTATGAGGAATTGCTGGCTGATGACGAACACACGTTGCCGACGCCACATCCGAAATTGCGTATTGCGGTTGCGCGCACAGCAGACAAGGCATGGGTGCGTGCATTGCTGAAATGGATAGACGCCAATGCAGCAACCGACGAAGAGATTATCAAGCAAGAGCTGAAAATGTGGGTTGAGGAATATGTCGGTGATATCAATGCCGAGCCTGCACAAGGTCAATCGACCTATACATTAAGAACTTCCACAATACACTGAACGAAGGGTATGCAACGTGAAAAATAAAATTACCAAAGCCGTCTTTCCGGTAGCAGGTCTGGGTACTCGCTTCTTGCCTGCTACCAAAGCCAGCCCTAAGGAAATGCTGCCGATTGTGGATAAGCCACTGGTGCAATACGCAGCTGAAGAGGCGATTGCTGCTGGCGCGACCGAGCTGATATTCATCATTGGTCGCAATAAGCGTGCGATCCCAGATCATTTTGACAAGGCTTTTGAGCTTGAAGTGGCACTGGAACAAAGCGGTAAGACCAAGATGCTGGATGAGTTGCACAGTATTCTGCCCAAGGGAGTGACCTGTGTTTACCTGCGTCAGGCTGAAGCGCTTGGGCTAGGACATGCCGTACTTTGCGCCAAGCCAGTAGTCGGCAAGGAGCCTTTTATGGTGATACTGGCAGACGATCTGATTGACGGCAAAGTGCCAGCCATGAAGCAAATGGCCGAGATGTATGATGAAAGCAAGAGCTCTATTCTCGGGGTGGAGGATGTTTTACCGTCGGAAACCGCAAGCTACGGAATTGTTGATGCTGAGCCGGTGAGCCCGCGATTGCTGCAGTTGAAAGGGATCGTAGAAAAACCCCAGCCAGCGGATGCGCCATCCACTCTGGCTGTGGTTGGTCGTTATATCTTGACTCCCAGAATCTTTGATTGTCTGGAACATGTGAAGCCAGGCAAGGGGGGTGAAATACAATTGACTGATGGTATTGCAGCCCTGATGGCTTATGAAAAAGTACTGGCATATCGCTTTGATGGTGTACGTTATGACTGTGGAAGCAAGCTTGGATATATGAAGGCTAATGTTGAGTTTGCGATGCGCCATCCGGAAATTGGTGGCGAGTTTCTAGATTATTTGCGTGTGGTCAAACAGGCTTTAACCCAACCATGAGTGATTTAAGCCCTGAGCAGATACTGGCCTCTTCCGAGCTGATTTACAGTCCAGAAGTTGTGGATCACGCGGTAACTCAACTCGCCAAAGATGTCAGCCAGAGGCTGAGTAACAGTAAGCCCATGGTGATGTGTGTGATGGGCGGGGCTGTTTTCTTTGCTGGCCAAATATTGCCCAAGCTGAGATTTCCGCTTGAGTTCGATTATGTGCAGGCTAGCCGCTACCACAACCAGACCAGTGGGCAGCGGCTGGTCTGGAAAGTAGAGCCTACCAACAATGTTAAGGGGCGTACCGTCTTGTTGCTGGATGACATTCTTGATGAAGGCCACACCCTCAAGGCAATCAAGGAAAAATGTCTGGAGCAGGGCGCCAGCGAAGTGGTGATTGCCGTGTTGACTGAAAAAGAACTGGATCACGACAAGCCGATCAAGGCTGATTTTGTGGGCTTGAGTCTGCCTAATCGTTATGTGTTTGGCTGTGGCATGGATGTCTACGGCTGGTGGCGTAACCTGCCGGAAATCCGCGCCCTTAATTCCTAATCTGTCATTGCTGTTAGCTTGATCGGGCTAATTTCTGCTGTTGCCAGTGGAGAGCTCAGCAATACATGCCCATCCTGTATGGTGCAGCTTATCTGCATGCTGCGCTCGGTCAATTTGCTCAGCTGATCAGTAGCCGGTAGCTGCAACACGGTCAGGTTCTGCAGTTTTAGCAATTGTTTCTGGTTTTGCTGCCACCAGATATCCACTGCGTTGCCGCCATATGGCAACACGATTACCCGCTCTGCACGACCACAGGCTTTACGTATCTCGCGTTCATCAGGTAAGCCAACGTCTATCCATAATTGAATCGCCCCGGTCAGATCTTTTTGCCAGAGATCGGGCTCTTCATCATCACTCAAGCCTTTGCCGAATGTCAGGCTTTCGCTGGCAAAGAGGGCAAAAGCAAGCAAGCGTACCATCATGCGCTCGTCGGTTTCTGACGGATGCTGGGCAATGGTTAGGCTATGCGACTCGTAATAGTGCCTGTCCATGTCGGCAATCTGCAGCTCAGCCTTGAAGATGGTGGATTTCAGTGCCATATCAGGATGTGCTCCCGTGATTGTCGGATTGGCGAACCGCTATCGTCACATCTCCACAGCGGATGGTCTGGCCGTGGCGTATTTTGGCTGTTTTGCGCAGTTCTACTGCGCCATCCACCATGACATCACCAGCAGCCACCATGATTTTGCCCTGACCGCCACTATCGGCAAGACCTGTCAGCTTCAGCAGGTCGCAGAGGGCGATGTATTCCTGATTCAATGTAAATGTGATGTCGGACATGGTTTTCCTGAAAATGGGCGGGTAAAACAGCATTTTAGCAGCTGGTCACCCATGACCCTAGTTAATCCGTCTCTCTGCCTTGTCTGGCGCGGTTTTTGGCTACCTCTTTGGTAGTACCCCTTTAAGAGAATTTTGAATATTCCCCTGTTTCGATAATGTGTTTTCTAACTTTAACCCGTCTCGGAGTCGTATTAAAAATGGCCAGAAATTCAATTCTCAACGACAGACATCGCGCACTTGGTTCCAAGCTGGATGGTGATACCTGGAATGACATGCCCATTCCCTGGAGCTACAACACGGATGCGCATGACGAAGTCGTCGCAGTGAGAAGCGCTGCCGGATTATACGATGTCTCTGCACTCAATATCGTGAATGTCAGCGGCCCGGATGCAGAAAAGGTGCTGGACATGCTGGTGTGTAAAGACGTTACCAAGCTTACCCCGGGTACTTCGGTGCTGGCCGCCGAGGTAGATGAAACGGGTGCTCTGTGTGACGACATTATGATTATTAGGGATAGCGCGACGGAATTTCGTGTGTCCCACGGTAGTGGCAAGACCCCTGAACAGCTGAAAAAACTCTCTGCTGGCAAAAACGTCAAGATCGAAGCAGACCTTGATGTGCATATCCTCTCCCTGCAAGGCCCTAAATCACTGGCGATTCTGGCGCCACATGTCAGCTTTGATCTGGCAAAACTACCTTACTTCAAACACGAAAACTCTGTGCTGTTTGGCAAAGATGTGGTGATTGCACGAGGCGGTTACTCCGGTGAGCGGGGCTATGAAGTCTATTGCAAAGCCAAGGACGCAGTGGAGTTGTGGGACAAGATACTGGAAGTTGGCAAGCCTTTCGGTGCTATCCCAGCATCATGGAATTCATTGGACCTGACCCGCGTAGAAGCGGCTCTGTTGTTCTTCCCGTTTGAAATGCCAGAAGGTGACACCACGCCATGGGAAGTGAACATGGGGTGGGGTGTAGACCTGGACAAGCAGGGTGATTATGTCGGCAAGGCTGCCGTATTGGCTTCTCGTGGCAAGGAGCGCGTCAAGCAGGCTGGTTTGATTTGTCGCAGCAATTCCGCAGTAGAGGCGGGCGCAAAGATTCTTAAGGATGGCAAGGAAGTTGGTGTTGTCACAAGTGCCAGTTACAGCAGGTATCTCATGCTGTCACTGGCGATGGTTCATCTCAAGCCGGAATTTACGGCTATTGGCACGGCATTGGAAGTCGCCGGCAGCAAGGGCAATGTGAAAGCGTATGTTGCCCCTACGCCCTTCTACGACCCTATGCGACTCCGCACACATCCTCAAGAGTAATCATCAACTTTTGAGAAACTAGCAGGAATCGAATTATGGAACGTGGATATTGGATTAGGAGCAAGCCAGTGTATTCAGCACTGGTCTGGCAGCAAAAAGCCACCTCGCACTTGGTGATGGTGGAAGGTAGTGCAGGCGGTATGGCGGCAATCAAGCTGTTTCAGCAAATGCAGCCCATGCAGCCGATTACTGTGATTTATGTGAAAGACAAGGTTTCTGATGCCGACTACAGCGTCGCGCTGAGCAAGCTGGTGCCAGACGATCTGTTGGTATTCGAAACCAATGATGAGGCGATGAATGCCTTGCGTAAATACCTGCCCAATGCATTGATGGGGTTGCGTTTTTACGTCGCAGGCTCAGAGAAATTTATGTGGAGTATCGCTGCTATCGCTCAGGAATACGGTATCGACGATGCCGATATCTTCAAGGAGCTGACTGGTACGCTGGCGCGCTCGGTTTACTGTGTGCACTGCAAGGCCATTACGCATGAAGCGCATACCAATATCAAGAAGTGTTCGGGCTGTGGCCGCATGCTGTTCGTGCGTGACCATTTCTCCCGTAACCTTGGGGCGTATATGGGCCTGATGGTGGATGCTGAAGACCCAGGTGTATTGCCTGAGATCGAGGAGATCTATCCATGAGTACCATCAATGTTATCGTTTCAGATATCGAAGAAATCACCCCATTGGTCAAACATTTCACACTGGAGCGTGAAGACGGGCAGTCCATGCCGGCATTTTCTGGTGGTAGCCATATTGTGGTGGCCATGAATATCAATGGTCGCATACACCGCAACCCTTATTCCCTCATGGGTTCGCCTGATGATACGCGCGCTTACCATATTTCGGTACGCCGTCAGGAAAAATCACGTGGTGGCTCTGTCTTCATGCATGAAAACGTGCGGGTAGGTACCAAGTTGCAGATTACTTATCCGGTCAATCTGTTTGCATTGGAAAAACGTGCACGTAAACACCTGCTAATTGCCGGTGGTATCGGCATCACGCCGTTCATGTCGCAAATCGAGGATCTCAAGCGTAATCAGGCTAACTACGAGCTGCACTATGCCTTCCGCTCAGCCGAACATGGCGCTTTCAGTGCAGAACTTAAGGCACGCTGTGGGCAGAAAGCCAAGTTTTATATCGAGAGCGAAGGCGGCATGCTTGATCTGCGCGAGCTGCTGAGTAAGCAGCCGTTGGGGACTCATGTTTATGTCTGCGGTCCGCATGCCATGGTCGTGGCCATGATAGAAACTGCGCGTGATCTTGGCTGGCCGGAAAACCATATCCATAGCGAGCAGTTCTCTGCACCTCCAGCAGGCGATCCATTCAAGGTGAAGCTGGTGAAGTCTCAAATCGAAATCACTGTGCCTTCTGAATTGAGCATGCTGGAAGCCATAGAGGCCGCCGGTGTGGAAGCCCCTTATCTGTGTCGCGGCGGAGCATGCGGACGTTGCGAACTGGAAGTGCTGTGCACCGATGGCCCGCTGATTCACAACGACCACTACCTGACGGATGCGGAAAAAGCTGCAGGCAAGAAGATCATGCCATGCGTTTCGCGCGCTAAATGCGATTTACTGGAACTGAATATTTAAAAGGTTTTGCTATGAGTC
>CAYXMC010000119.1:0-5629 GCA_964466095.1 uncultured Methylophilaceae bacterium
TCGAATCCTCTCACCCCGACCAGGCTCACCTGAATGCTCCCTCATTTCATTTCATTGAACTTAATTGGCTCAGGTGATCGAGCAAATTTTCCTTGCCGATCTGGCTAATTAACCCTGCATCCTTGAGTTTTTTTAGCACGTTGGGTCTCGCTTCACAAATGACAAGTCGCGTCTTTGCGCGTTTGCAGGTGTCGAGCAAATCCCAGAGCGATTGCATGCCGGTGCTATCGATCAACGGAACCCGGCCAAACCTGAGTACCAATGTGTCTGCATGTGCATGAGCGGTTTCCAGTGCATTTTCAAGTCTTTCGGCTGCACCAAAGAAAAAGGGTCCGTCAATTGTAAACACTATAGTGCCTGCTGGCAGCTTGGGTATTTCTGAGGCAAGGTTTTCTGCGGATTGTTGCTCAATACTTACAGTTTCAGACATGCGCTTCATGAATAGCAGTGATGCCAGCATCACGCCGATATTCACAGCAATCACCAAATCGCCAAGCACGGTGAGTGCAAAGGTAATCATCAAGACAGCGACATCTGCACGCGGCGCTGTCTTGATGATGTAGATGAAACGGTGCTGCTCACTCATGTTCCAGGCAACGACAAACAAGATGGCAGAGAGTGCACATAGCGGAATATGCGAGGCAAGAGGCGCGAATACCAAAACTATGATGATGAGAGTCAAGGCATGAGTGATGCCTGCCAGCGGGCTGGTGGCGCCATTACGGATGTTGGTTGCTGTTCTTGCAATAGCGCCGGTGGCGGCAAAACCACCAAAAAGTGGGGACACGATATTGGCTATGCCCTGACCAACCAGTTCCTGATTCGAGTCATGCTTGCTGCCGGACATACTATCTGCAACAACCGCGGATAAAAGTGACTCGATGGCGCCAAGCAAGGCAATAGTAAAGGCAGGCCCAACTAATTTCAGCAAATCCGCGAAGGTGGTCGATGGCATATTAAATTCAGGCAAACTTTGCGGAATCCCACCAAATGCGCTTCCTATTGTGGATACCCCTTCAAAATTAAATAAGGCTTGTAATAAGGTGCATGACACCATCGCCACCAGTGGGGCAGGGATGCGCTTGAGTATGCGCGGTGAGATCAGCAGGCAGGCAAGGGTGAATAAAGCCAGTGAGGTGGTTGCAAGATTTAATGTGGGCAAGGCCAGCATCAAATGCCAAAGTTTCTCGTGGAAATGTTCCCCGTAAGCAATTGGCTGCAGCCCGAAAAAATCTTTCCATTGACCGACCCAGATAATCACTGCGATGCCACTTGTGAATCCAACGATTACAGGGTCTGGAATGAATTTGATGATGCTTCCAAGACGGCTGATGCCCATTAGCAAAAGCATCACGCCAGCCATGATTGTTGCGATCTGCAAGCCTGCTATGCCGTATTGATGCGTGATACCGGCTAGTATCACGATAAAAGCACCAGTCGGCCCAGAGATCTGCAATCGGCTGCCGCCCAATATCGAGGTCAGGCCTCCGGCAATAATGGCGGTGTATATACCTTGTTCTGGCTTCACGCCAGATGCAATCGCGAAAGCCATGGCTAGCGGTAGCGCAACAATACCCACAATCAGCCCAGCCAGAACGTTATTCATCCAGTGTTGTTTGGATAACAGGCCAGCCCGTTTTGCTTCTATCAAGGCAATCATGTGCGGTGTAGGATTTGTCGAAATATGTGATTTATATTAACATGTGATTAACATTAAATATAAATATAACCATGGAAAACCGTACTGCAAGACTGACGTTGTTGATAGACCCTGTTAAAAAAGAAATTTTTGAAGAGGTTTGTGCGCGCCTGGATTTAACACCGTCGCAAGTGGTGCGGCAGATGATCCGGGACTATGTGCAGCAGAATGGAACACCAGAGCAGATTGCAAGAATGCCTTTGAATCATCGAGGCGGAGACTGAGTGTCGCTGATAGTCAGAAATCGCTCTCCTCAGCCAAATACACGTCATTTTTAATAGCATACGGCAATATCCAACAAGGTTTATCAGTCTCAGGAAAACTCAATGTCAGACACTCAAACATGCCCCCAATGCACACTTGAAAATATCTACCCGGATGGCGCCAATTATGTTTGCGCTGACTGTGGCTATGAATGGCCTATAGCTGGTCAGTCGGGAGCTGATAATGATGAGAGCCTGGTGGTTAAAGATGCGTTTGGTAATGTCCTGCAGGATGGAGATGCCGTCATTCTGGTAAAAGACCTGAAGGTAAAAGGTTCTTCTATTACCCTGAAACAGGGCAGTAAGGTCAAAAGCATACGGTTGGTCGGTGGCGACCATGCAGTTGACTGCAAGATGGATGCGGGAAACTTTATGCTGAAAGCCGAATTCTTGAAGAAGGTATAGTCTCAGCCAGAAGAGGGCTGAACAGGCTTACTCGCCTTCATTCTTCACAAACATGCGCGCGCTGATCAGGCAGGCCAGACTGGCGCCGCCGATAATCAGAATAGCAAGCACATCAGCACCTGCGTAGCCCCAGAATTCACTCATGTTCAAGCCTCCAGTAAGCCAGTATCGGCCATGCGGGTGCGGCCGAAATCAGATAATTGATATTTGAAAAGCAAGCGGGATTTGCCGCGTACAGTTTCCAGCTTTTCGTCTATGCGCCTAATCAGGCCTGCTGCGGCTAGCTCATCCAGCGCGATGCGCAGGGTCTTTTCACGAAACTCACCGCGTTCTTCATAAGCCAGCAAGGTTTTTTCAATTAGCTGGAAATCCCAGATGCTGGCGACTTTGCTGAGTTCAACCAGCAAATAGCCTTTTTGATGCAATCTCATACAACCTCCACTTTGCTGTCTACGTCTCGCAGATTAGCGACTGATTCCGCAGACTCGCCAAACATGACGAAGCTGCCAGTAATCGTCAGCACTAGCCCGATAATGAAATACCACTCAGGAAATTGCAGGGTAAACGCAGCGATAAAGATCAGTGCAAACATGGCGTATAGGTTACCAATGGCTTCGCCACGGCCTACGCCTATCAAGCTGAAACTCTTGTAGAAAGAGGTGTAGCAATAGGCATGGCAGGCCGATGCGAGGAATATCCAGAGCAAGGCTTTGTCATGCGTCAATGTATCTGTAATCAGCTGCATGATGGGCAAGTCGGTAAATAAGCCTAATGCTGGCAGTATGAGTAGCCCCCAGAAAAATATTTCAAAGGTGAAGCGGCAGTGGATTCCCACATCCGGGTCGGAGACATCCATGGCACGTGCTGCTACTGCGCCTTCAGTGCCCCAGCCAATGGCCGACATAATGCCGCCCACATAGCCAAGCCAGGCGTGGTTGCTGGATATATCCATCTCCCCAAACAGGCCGGGACCATAGATCACCATGCCACCCATGATGATAATAGCCATGCCGATAGCTGCACGGGTGCTGATCTTTTCCTTGTACCAGAGCCGTGCGATGACCGCGCCGATCACTGGATAGAAGAGTGAAGTGACCGCGGCAAACACCGGGCCGACAAAGCCCATCGCCATATAGGAGCCAAAGATTGCCATCGGTCCACCGCATAATGATGCCAGCGCATACCATTTGGAGATGGTACGGAACCTGACCATGGTGCGCCCGTAATCCTTGACCTTGCCAAGCACCATGTTCCAAAGCAGAAGAAAGAGGAAGACACAAACAGCGTGTATCCAGGTCATCACAGCTGTCGCTGCGAGCCGCAGGTTTTGTGCATCGGCTGGGATATCCACATAAGGATGTTCGAACCAGAGTGCTGTGCCTGGCACATACCAAGCGCCCCAGAGAATGGCTGTCCACAAGGCCCACATAAAGCCCCAGCGCTGGTTGCGTGAATAATGTCGGTGCAAAGCCTGCTGCAACATGCTGCTCATTGTTTTTCCTTTTTATTAATCGTCGCGGTTGACCAGTCGCTCGGCAATCACCGTAAAGTTATGCATGAGTTTTGATTTGGTTTCAGGTGCTATCCCTACATCATCAATCGCCATGTCCATACACTTCAGCCAGGCGTCCTTGGATGCATTGTTGATCTCTACATGCTCGTGCATCTCGCGCACATTGGAGTGACCATGCTTTTCGATATAAAGCTTAGGCCCACCAAGAAAACCTGAGAGAAAATTAAATTGCTCAACGCGGGAATGTGCAATGCCATTGCCCCTAAGGTGCAGCACATGCAGCTGGTGACCCTCTGGCTGGGTTTCCACAATGTCGTAAAAGACTTTTACCAGCTTTTGTACGCCATCCTCGCCACCAATCTGATCGTATAAGGATTGCTTGCTGTAATCTGGATTGCTGAATTGATGTGAAGTCATGCCTGCCTCTTCGCTTGATTAACCATGCTCGTGATAGTAGTCGGCGGGCGCTGGATTCAATATTATCTTGAAGGGGTAATACCTAAGAGGTATGCCCATAGATGGCGGCTTAGGGAATCATCCGGGTGCATTGGTTGTGCGCTGCACCATAAAAAGGCTACCCCCTAAGGAGTAATCCATAGTGAGAATTGTAAGCAACTAACGCTAGTCATCAGAATAGTCCTCAATGCGGGAATGGTATTTAGACCCGTATGCAAGCTTGGCGGCAACGCCTGAATCTTTGGCTTATCCCGGTGGACAACTCTCAATCAGGGTTGAAAAGGGAACTTAATAAAGGGGACTTAAATTGAGTGTAAATTCTTCAGTTGATGCCATTTCAGCTGATCTTTCGGAGAACGTGATTGCACAAAACGCCACGTTACATCGAAAAATCGGTTGGCAAGGTGCATTCTGGGTGGCAAGTGGCGTACCGGCACTTGTTTTGTTTTCAATCGGCGCTATTGCCGCCACAGTAGGTAAACCTTCCTGGCTGGTGTGGATGCTCTCCATCGGTTTTGGTTTTATTCAGGCATTCACTTATGCCGAAATCGCAGGTCTTTTCCCTCATAAATCCGGTGGCGCTTCCGTTTACGGCGCAGTGGCCTGGGTACGTTACAGCAAGTTCATCGCGCCAGTTTCTGTCTGGTGTAACTGGTTCGCCTGGTCTCCTGTGCTCGCCATTGGTTCCGGCCTCGCCGCTGGCTATATCCTCAGTGCCCTGTTTGCGCCGGATGCAGTAATCAACACCTGGCAAATCACTCTGATGGATCTGAGCATGATCAAGGATGGTCTGGCTCTGCGTATCAACGCTACCTTTATTCTGGGTGCTGCTGTTTTGCTGACTGTGTTCTCAATTCAGCACGGTGGTATCTTGCGCTCTGCCAAGGCGACGATGATTTTGGGCGTGACAGCATTGATTCCGCTGATGCTGATCGGTCTGGTACCTATCCTCACTGGTGATATGCCGCAAGCGCACTTTTTCCCGCTCCTGCCTTTGTCTTATGACGAAGCAGGCAATGTGATTGACGGTGCGTGGAATATCGAAGGCTGGAAACTGATGGCTGGTGGTCTCTTTATCGCAGCGTGGTCTACCTATGGTTTTGAAACTGCAGTGTGCTACACACGTGAGTTCAAGAACCCTAAGACTGATACTTTCAAGGCAATTTTCTACTCAGGTCTTTTGTGTATCGCTGTATTCACGCTTGTTCCTCTGGCTTTCCAGGCTCACCTGGGCTTGGGTCATATGGTCACTCCAGCAGTGACTGATGCTAGCGGCGCAGTGACAACTCCAGC